>CAZCRP010000139.1:0-7608 GCA_964501055.1 uncultured Acidimicrobiaceae bacterium | reverse complement strand
CCGCCGCCTCGCCGATCCCCGATTCCCACACGGGGAGCTCGGCGTGGTGCTCGAACGAGGACTCGCCGTGCCTCGTCTCCTCCGGCTGCGCCACCCACATCTGCACCCCGCGCCCGCCCTGCAGGCCCAGCTCGGCGTGGGCGATGCCGTGTCCGGCGGTCATCAGGTTCAGCTGCCCCGGCGCGATCACCTGCTCGGTGCCGAGCGAGTCGCTGTGGAGGGCCTCGCCGCTCAACAGCCACGTCACGGTGGACAGGCCGATGTGCGGATGCGGACCGACCTCCATCGGGGGAGGCTGCATGATGTCGTCCGGTGCCATCAGATCGACGAAGCACCAGGCGCCGACCGTTCGCCTTCCCTTCGTCGGGAGCACCCTGACGATGTCGAGTTCCCCGATGCGGGTCGACCTCCCCTCTCGCGCCACCACGGCGCGCTCCTCGCCGTCCGGGACCAGGTCCCGCTCGTCGATCGGACCACTCATCTCGACCTCCTCACTCGGGTCAGAACCGCAGCACCACCTTGCCCAACTGCTCGCCGGCGTCGAGGCGGGCGAGGGCCGCGGGCAGGTCGGTGAAGTCATGGACATGGTCCACCTGCGGGTGAACCTTGTGGGCGGCGACCATTTCGGTCACCCGCCTGAACTCCTCGTGGTCGAACATCGTCGACCCGATGATCTCGAGCTGCTTGAAGAACAGGACCGGCACCGTCAGCTCCACCTTCGGCCCCGAGGTGGAGCCGCACACCGCGATGCGACCGCCGGCGGCCGTCGATCGAATCGCCTGGTCGAAGGTGGCAAGTCCGACGCTCTCGACGACGACATCGGCCTTGCGGGGCAGCTCCTTCGAGAAGGCCGCTGACGAATCGACGGCGGCGATGGCCCCGTGCACCAGTGCCCAGGTGCGCTTCGCCTCGCTGCGCGAGGTCACCATCACGTCGGCCCCCATCGCCATCCCGAGCTGGAAGGCCGCCGCGGCCACGCCGCCTCCGATCCCGACGACCAACAGCGTCTCGCCGGCCCGGAGCCGTGCCCGCCGGAGCATCCGGTACGCCGTCCCGAACACCAGCCCGTAGGAACCCGCCACCTCCCAGTCGACCGACGGTCGGGCGACGACGTTGCGGGCAGCGACCACGACCCGTTCTGCGAAGGTGCCCGTATGGGGCTCACCGAGGATCCCGAACGAGCGGCAGAACACGATGTCGCCCGCCAGGCAGGCCGAGCACGCGCCGCATGACAGGGAGGGGTTGATCGTCACCTCGTCTCCGACGGCGACCGCCTCCACCCCCGGACCGACCGCATCCACCACCCCGGCGCCGTCGCCGCCGGCGATGTGCGGGAAGTGGTGGGGCTTGGGCATGCCCCGGGACACCCACAGGTCGAGGTGGTTGAGGGCGGCGATGCGCATCTCCACCCGCACCTCCCCCGGCCCAGGCGTGGGGATGTCGACCTCGTCCAGCCGGTAGGACCCGGGGCCTTCGGTGTCGTGGAGCTGCCAGGCGCGCATGGGTCGAGGGTAGAGCCGGCAGCGGGGAACGGCTCAACAGGCGGGAACGTTGACCGCCAGTCCCCCCAGGCTCGTCTCCTTGTACTTCGAGTCCATGTCGGCACCGGTTTGACGCATCGTCTCGATGGCGGTGTCGAGCGGGACCAGGTGGGTGCCGTCACCCCGCAGCGCCATCGAGGCCGCCGCGATCGCCTTGATGGCCCCGATGGCGTTGCGCTCGATGCACGGGATCTGGACCAGGCCCCCCACCGGGTCGCACGTCAGGCCCAGGTTGTGCTCGAGGGCGATCTCGGCTGCGTTCTCCACTTGCTCCGGGGTCCCGCCCAGCACGGCGGCGAGTCCTCCCCCCGCCATGGCGCACGCCGACCCGACCTCGGCCTGACAACCGAGCTCCGCTCCGGAGATGCCTGCCCGCTGCTTGATGATGGAGCCGATGCCGGAAGCCGTGAGCAGGAAGACGTACTCGGGCCGCTCCACCTGGGGTTGACAGAACTCGGACATGAAGCGCAGCACGGCGGGCACGATGCCGGCGGCGCCGTTGGTGGGGGCGGTGACGATCCGCGAGCCGGCCGCGTTCTCCTCGTTGACCGCCGTGGCGTACACCCCGGCCCAGTCCGACGGTCCGGTCGGTGGGAGGGAACGGGCGGGGCCGTGTTCGACCAGGTCGAGTCCGAGATCGCGTGCCCGGCGCCGCACGCCGAGACCGCCCGGCAGGATGCCGGTGCGTCGCATGCCGCGGTCGATCGACTCGTGCATCGTCGACAGGACCGTGTCGAGCCGGTCCGTGACGACGTCCGCGGAGCGCAACGCCACCTCGTTCTCCATCACCAGCTGCGCGATCGTCCGCCCTGAGCGCCTGGCGCGATCCAGCAGCTCCGCCGCCGAGTCGAACGGGTGGGGGACGGCCGGCGGCGGGGGTGGTGCCGGGAGCCGGTCGTCGACGAGTTCCACCACGAAGCCTCCCCCGATCGAGGCGAACGTCCGCACAGTGGCGCCGGCCGAGAAGCGGAGCACGTTCGGATGGGCGGGATGGAGCTGATGGACGCGCACGACATCGGCTTCCCGGTCGAACGCGATGCGGCGCCCACCGGCGAGTTCGAGCACCCCGGCTGCGTCGACGGCGGAGAGCACGGATTGGACGAGTTCGAGGGGCACGGTGTCGGGGGAGTGGCCCATCAGGCCGAGCAGCAGGGCGCCGTCCGTCCCGTGACCGGCGCCCGTGAGCGCCAGCGAGCCGTGCAGTTCGATCTGGAGGGCGTCGATCTGTCGCGGCAGCGAGGAGGCGAACTCGCGGGCCGCGAGCATCGGTCCCACCGTGTGCGAGCTCGACGGGCCGATCCCCACCTTGAACATCTCCAGCACGCTCGTGTACGTCACCTGGCCTCCTGCACGCGGGGATCGTCGCCGATCGGTAGCTTCGACGCAATGACGACGCCGCGTGTGACCTCGGTGATGATCGACTGTCGGGACCGGGAGGCGATGGTGGCCTTCTGGTCGGAGCTGCTCGGAGTCGGGATCCGGCACACCAGCGGCAACTTCACCTGGCTGGAACCACAGCGTGAAGGCGGGTGGACCATTGCCTTCCAGGAGGTTCCGGACCCGACCCCCGGCAAGAACAAGCTCCACCTCGACGGCTACCACCCCGATCTCGATGCCCTGGAGGAGCGGGTGGTCGCGTTGGGCGGCCGGGTGGTCGACCGCCAGCAGATCGACGGGTTCGAGTGGCGCGTCTATGCCGATGTGGAGGACAACGTCTTCTGCTTCGGGCATTCCTCGTGAGCGGCCACCGGACCTCGCTCACCGTGCGGTTCTCCGACCTCGATCCGTGGGGCCACGTCAACCACGCTCGTTACCTGTCGTACTTCGAGTCGGCCCGCGTCGAATTGCTCGACGAGATCGGTTTCGGGATCTTCGAGATGAGTGCCAAAGGTCGCCAAATCGTCCTGGTGGAAATGACCGCCAGCTATCACGCCGCCTCCAACCTCCACGACCGGCTGGACATCACCACCAGGGTCGAGTCGATCCGCCGGGCGACGTCGTATTGGCATCAGGAGGCGCACTGTGAGGGCGCACCGGTCGCCACGCTCGACATTCGCGCCGCCTTCACCGATCTCGACGGCCGACCCGCCCGTCCGCCTGAAGGATTCGCGGAGGCGGCCGCCGCCTACTCGGTCTGAGCCCAGCGCAGGACGCGCATCGCCCGGAGCGTGTTCCATCTGCTCGGCTTGCCTGACCCCTCCTCCATCGCGAAATGCTCCAGCCCGCGATGGTGGTTCTGGAGCGGCCAGCGTCCGTCCTTCCCCCGCTTCTCCTCCACGAGTGCGATCGCCTCGTCGCAGCGGGGATCGGGCGCCGCCTTCGCCTCGCGCAGATGGTCGAGGCCGCGCAACACGTCGTAGTGCCAGCGGGGAGGGAACGAGAACAGCTTCCAGCGGGGATTGACCACCTCGCCGGTGGACCGGCGCCGCAACAGCCGGCGCTGCAACAGGTATTCGTGGCCGCGGGCGATGGCGGCGGAGATCTCTGCATCGTCGCCGATGCCGTCCCGGTACTCCACCAGGCCTTCGAGTGCCGAGATCGTGGTGTGGAACGAGGCCACCTGCGATCCGTGCGCCGTGTGACAGTTCCAGCCCCCGTCTGCGAGCTGCTCGTCCAGCATCCACTCGGCCACCTGGGCGGTCTTGTCCGCAGCGGGCAGGAAGTACGAGCCGAGTGCCAGGATCATCCCGCTGATGCACGTCTCGCCCCGGTAGCTGAAGAACGGCTGGTTGGCCCGTCCCGAGACGACGTTGGCGTCGACCAGTCCCACCGCCCGCCGCATGTCGGCGTTCGCCGGGTCGATCCCCAGGTGGCGGAGGAGCAGCAGCGTGTAGGTCGTCGAGGTCCACTTCGGGCTGTAGTCGCCGCCACCCCACATCCCGTCGTCGGTCTGCAGCGCCAGCAGTCGGGCCCCCCAGCCGGTGGTGGCGACGAGCGCCCGCTCGCCTGCGACCCGCTGGGGGGACTCGTCGGTGAGGTCGCGCATCACCTGCCAGCGAATGGCGGGATCGCCTTCCAACAGCCACTCGATGGCGGTCATGTGATGCAGAACTCGTTGCCTTCCGGGTCCTGCATGACGATCCACCGGGAGCCGAGTTCGTGCACCGGTCCGATCTCGGACGCCCCCGCCGCCACCAGCCGGTCGCGGGCGGCGTCCTGCAGCGGGATGCGCTCATCCAGCGGCTGCTCAGGACCCTCCGAAGCGGGCACATCGATGTGCAGCCGGTTCTTCACGGTCTTCTCCTCCGGCACCCGCTGGAAGTAGATGCGCGGACGAACCCCCGCGGGATCGACGACGGCGCTGGCCGAGTTGTGCTCGGAAGCGGGCACGCCGACCGAGTCGAGAAAGTCGGTCCACGAGTCGTGTCCGTCCGGCGGTGGTTGGAGGGTGTATCCGAGCGCCTCTGCCCAGAACGCCGCGAGGAGCGCAGGGTCGGCGCAGTCGATCGCGAGCTGCCAGTTGTGGACCATGGGAACCTCCTGGCATGAGCCTACGGCCGACTGCGCCGCCGGTCATCCGTCCGGGCGGAGATCGCTGTCAGCGTCTTGCGTGAGACTCGGCTCCTATGGCAGCGTGAACCCGACTTCGGCTCCACCCTCGGGTCGGTTGCGGGCGAACACCGAGCCTTCGTGCACCGAGACGATGTGCTCGACGATCGCCAGCCCGAGGCCGGAGCCGGGTAACGCCCTGGCTGCGACGGCGCGGTGAAAGCGGTCGAAGACGTGGGGAAGGTCCTCTTCCGGTATCCCCGGCCCCCGATCCCTGACCGTCACGGTGCGTCCGTCGACGGCTACCTCGATCGGCTGATCGGGCGGCGACCATTTGACCGCGTTGTCGACCAAGTTCGAGATGGCCCGCTCGAGTTCCGACGGCCGGCCCACGACCATCGCTCCGTCACCGGTGATCACGAGCGGAGTGGTGGTCCGCGACCGGAACCTGCCGACCACGGCTACCGCCACCTCGCGCAGGTCCAGCGGCTCCATGGGCATGTCAAGCAGCGAGACATCCGTCGCCAGGTCGACCAACTCCACGGCCAGTTCGCTCAGCTCCCGCGTCTCGGAGATGGCCGCGTCGAGGAGTTGGTCCCGTTGTTCGGACGTCAACTCGCCCCCCCGCCGGCGCAGCGTGTCCAGGTTGGTTCGCAGCGCCGTGAGTGGGGTCCGAAACTCGTGTCCGGCGTCGGCGATGAATCGGCGCTGTTGATCGCGAGACGTGCGCAGCGACGACATCATCCCCGCGAAGGACTGCGCCAGCTGGCCCACCTCGCCGGTGGCGTCGGTCGGGAGATCCAGCGCGGTGACATCGACATCGGTGACACCCTCCGTCGCTCTGGTGAGCTGCTCGATCGGTCGGACCGCGCTGCGGGCCAGCAGCCAACCGAGCCCACCGGCGAGGAGGGCAAGCACGACACCGATGCGGGTGAGGCGTCCGACGAGGTGACGTACGGCCTCGTCGATGCCGTCGATCGGCATCGCAACTTGCACGATGCGCTCGGCACGGGCGAGGCGGGAGCCCTGCACCTGTCCGGAGATCATCCGGTAGGCGGAGCCGTCCACGACCACCGTCTCGATGATCGGTCCATCGGCGAGGGTCGCGTAGCGCCGCAGCGGAAGCACGGGATCGCCCGGCACGACGAGTGTCGACCCCACCGTCACCTGGATCACGGCGTCGAGACCCACCAGGCGGCGGGGGTCGAAGCCCTCGTCGGGCTGCACCTCGAACGGGTCGCCATCGGTGCGGTCGAAGGGGCCGCGCAGGGGCACGGCGGGCACCGCCCCGGAGGCGAGCTCGAAGCGGGCGCGAAGCTCGCGGTCCACCTGCGATCTGAGCAACGCGTTGGTCGACAGCAGGGCAGCGGTCGCAGTGCCGACCACGGCAAGCAGGGCGACGAGTCCGATGGACAGTGCCCACCGCCAACGAAGACTCATTGTTCCCTCGCCACGTAGCCGACGCCGCGTACCGTGTGGATGAGGCGGCTCCCTCCGTTGGACTCGGTCTTGCGTCGCAGGTAGCCGACATAGACATCGAGCGAATTCGATGTCGTCTCGACGTCGAGCCCCCAGATCCGTTCCAGGATCACCTCGCGGGTGAGCACGACGCCCCGGTTGAAGGCGAGCAGTTCGAGCAGATCGAACTCCGTACGGGTCAGTTGGAGCTCCGCCCCTGCCCGGGTCACTCGCCGCCCGGCCGGGTCGAGGGTGAGGTCCGCCAGTTGCAGCACGTCCGTGGTGTCCGATACGCCGGAGCGGCGGAGCAGGGCACGCAGCCGGGCGAGGAGTTCGTCGAGGGCGAACGGCTTCACGAGGTAGTCGTCGGCGCCCGCGTCGAGCCCCGCGATCCGATCGGTGATCTGATGGCGCGCCGTCAGCATCAGGATCGGAACCTTCGATCCCCTCGCCCGCAGCGTGCGCGCCACCTCGAGGCCGTCCTTGACCGGCATCATCACGTCGAGCACGACGGCATCAGGCTGCACCGTGGCGATCAGAGCCAGTGCCTGACCTCCGTCCTCGGCGGTGGTCACGGTGTAGCCCTCGTACTCGAGCGCTCGCGCCAGCGACTCCCGCACGCCGCGGTCGTCCTCGACGACCAGGAGGTTCGATCCCATGTCCGGCAATGTATCGGTGCCCCGCCGTGTTCCGTACGACGGGCCCCCAACCCGATTTGCTCTGCGCCGCGCGCCACTTCTGACGCGCTGCCCCGCTAAGAACCGGGGTGGCCGACGAAGGAGGCGACCCAGTCGTCGGTGGGGTGGGCGCGGATCTCGGGGAGGGTGCCGGTCTGGACGATGCGTCCGGCGCGCATGACGGCGACCCGGCCCGCGATGGTCTCTGCCTCCCCGTGGTCGTGGGTCACGTACAGCGCCGGGGTCGACGCGGCGGCCAGGATGTCGCGAATCTCACCCACCAGCCGTTCGCGCAGCATCCGGTCGAGCGCGCCCAGGGGCTCGTCGAGCAGGACCAGGCGGGGCCGCGGTGCCAGTGTGCGGGCGAGGGCCACCCGCTGCGCCTCCCCTCCCGAGAGCCCGTCCACCTCCCGCGTGTGCCAGCCACCCAGCCCGACGAGGTC
>CAZCRP010000138.1:0-7644 GCA_964501055.1 uncultured Acidimicrobiaceae bacterium | reverse complement strand
GATGACGCTCCACACCGCCAAGGGACTGGAGTTTCCCGTGGTGTTTCTGGTCGGTTTAGCAGACGGCGTCTTCCCTCACATGCGCTCGTTGGGCGAGCCGTCGGAGATGGAGGAGGAACGCCGGCTCGCCTATGTCGGCATCACCCGCGCCCAGGACCGGCTGTATCTCACGTCGGCGTGGAACCGCACCCTGTGGGGCGCCACCAACTACAACCCGCCGAGCCGCTTCCTCAAAGAGGTCCCCGAGGGCTTGGTGGAGACCGCTGCCAAACGGGTGCTGTCGCGAGCGAAGACGGGCCCTTCGCACACTGTCAGCAGTGCGGACATCGCCGCCGGAGACAGGGTCCGCCACGACAAATGGGGGCTGGGAACGGTGCGCGAGGTGATCGGCAGTGGCGAGCGGGCGGAGGCAGTGGTGTCCTTCGACGAGATCGGCCGCAAGCGCCTGCTGCTCGGCTGGGCGCCTCTCACCAAGGAGTGAGCGGTCACCGCAGACCCAACAGCTCCTCCAACTCGCGGATTCGCTCCTCGATGCGGTCGATCCCCTGCGCCTCGCGGATCTGACGGTTGAGGCGCTCGACCTCGCCCGACCAGAAGCCGCCCCCGCCCGGACCGCCGGCGCCCACTCCCTGTCCCTGCGAGCGCAGCAGCTGGCGCTCCGCCTGGACCAGTTGCCGGCGGCGCTCGCGCAGTTCGATCTCCAACTGGTCGATCTCGCTCATCGCTGGGACTCGATGTCGTCGAGCAGGTCGCGCCAGGAGCCGATGAACTTGTCGACTCCTTCGACTTCGAGGGTTGCGACAACGTCGTCGTAGTCGACCCCGACTTCACCCAGCTCGGCCAGCGTCACCCGGGCAGCGGCCATCTCCGCAGGGCCGAAGATGACCGGCCGGCTGGGACCGTGTTCCTGGTAGGCGTCGATCGTCTCGATGGGCATGGTGTTGACCGTGTGCGGGGCCACGAGGGCGTCGACGTACATCGTGTCGGGATAGTCGGGGTTCTTCGTCGACGTCGACGCCCACAATGGACGCTGGATGCGGGCACCGGCCGCTGCCAGAGACTCCCACCGCGGTCCCCGGAACGCCTGCAGGAACTCGTCGTAGGCAGCCAGGGCGTTGGCGATGGCTGCCTTGCCTTTCAGCGACCGTGCCCGTTCCGAGCCGATCGCGTCGAGGCGGTCGTCCACCTCGGTGTCCACTCGCGACACGAAGAACGAGGCCACGGACGCGACAGTCGAGACATCGCCGCCCACCGCCCGGAACGACTCCAGGCCGGTGAGGTAGGCGTCCATCACCTCCCGGTAGCGGGCGAGGGAGAAGATCAGTGTGACGTTGATGGAGATCCCCTCGCCGATCAGCGCGGCGATGGCCGGGGTCCCGGCCCGAGTGGCGGGGATCTTCACCAGCAGGTTGGGGCGGTCGATGCGCTTCACCCACTCCCGCGCCTCGGCGATGCTCGGCTCGGTGTCGTTCGCCAGCTCCGGGTCCACCTCCACCGAGACGTGCCCGTCGCGGCCACCCGTTCGCTTCCAAACCGGATGCAGGACGTCGCACGCCCGCTGCAGGTCGGCGGTCATCACCGCGCCGACGATCTCCCGTGTGTCCGCCCCCCGTCCGATCAGCTCGCCCAGCTGATCCTCGTAGTCGGACGAGCCGACGATCGCCTTGGCGAAGATCGAAGGGTTGGAGGTGACACCGGTGACGGCATCGTCGGAGATGCGCCGTTCCAGCTCACCGCTGTCGAGCATCCGGCGGGAGATCTGATCGGACCAGATCGACTGGCCTGCCGCGGCGAGGGCGTGAAGGTTGGACATGGTGCTCCTGCGGGTCGTCTCCCGATCCAACCTACTCCGCCGGCCAAATTGGAGGGCTTCCTCCGCTGGGTAACCTGCCATGCCGTGCCCCGTCGCATCCTCATCGCCAAACCCGGTCTCGACGGTCACGACCGCGGTGCCAAGGTGATTGCCCGGGCGCTGCGCGACGCCGGCAACGAGGTGATCTACTCCGGCCTCCACCAGACGCCGGAGCAGATCGTGGAGACGGCGTTGCAGGAGGACGTCGACGCCATCGGACTGTCCTCGCTCTCCGGTGCCCACATGGGTCTCTTCCCGAAGGTGGTGCGTCTGCTGGCCGAGCGCGAGGCGGCCGACATCGTCGTGTTCGGCGGTGGCGTCATTCCCGATGCGGACATCGACGAGCTGCGGGCGGCCGGTCTCGCCGCCATCTTCACACCCGGCTCCCCGCTCTCGGAGATCGCCGACTGGGTCGAGTCCCATGTTCGTTCACGAGGAAAGGAACCCACATGACGACGGTCACCGCGTCATGAAGATCCACGAGTACCAGGCCAAGCAGCTGATGGCCGAGCGCGGCATCCCCGTGCCGGCCGGCACGGTGGCCACGACTGTCGAAGGGGCGGTGGGGGCGGTGCGGCCGCTGATCGAGCGTTCCGGCAATCCGGTGGTGGTGGTCAAGTCGCAGATCCACGCCGGCGGGCGCGGGAAGGGCCGGTTCCAGGAGCATCCGGAGTTGGGTGGGGTGAACGTGGTCCTCGCGGGGATCGACGGCGGGGTGGAGGCGGCTGAGGCGAGTGTGCGCGAGCTGGCCGAGAAGATGCTCGGTTCGACACTGGTGACCATCCAGACCGGTCAGGAGGGCAAGCAGGTCAATCGCCTGTACATCGAACAGGGCATCGACATCGACCGGGAGCTGTATCTGTCGGTGCTGTTGGATCGGTCGGTGAGCCGCAACATCGTGATGGCGTCCACCGAAGGCGGGGTGGAGATCGAGAAGGTGGCCGAGGAGACCCCGGAGAAGATCCTCCGCGCGGTCATCGACCCGGCCATCGGCCTGGCCGGGTTCCAGGCCGCCCGGCTGGCGTTGGGATTGGACCTGACGGGCGACGCGGCCAAGAACTTCACCCGATTCGTGACGGCGCTCGCCGCGGCTGCCACGGACTGGGACACCGACTTGATCGAGATCAACCCACTGGTCGTGACGAAGCAGGGAGACGTCATCGCACTCGACGGGAAAATGGCCTTCGACGACAACGCGCTCTTCCGGCATCCGGAGGTGGTCGCCATGCGTGACGAGTCGGAGGAGGATCCCGCCGAGTTGGAGGCGAAGGCGGCGGGTCTGTCCTACATCACCCTGGACGGCACGATCGGCTGCCTGGTCAACGGAGCGGGCCTGGCGATGGCCACGATGGACACCATCAAGCACGTCGGCGGCGAGCCGGCCAACTTCCTCGACGTCGGCGGCGGCGCCGATGCCGACCAGGTGGCGCAGGCATTCCGCATCATCACGGCCGACCCGAACGTGAAGGGGATCTTCGTCAACATCTTCGGCGGCATCATGCGGTGCGACACGATCGCCACCGGAATCGTCGAAGCGGTGCAGGAGGTGGGACTCGAAGTGCCGCTCGTCGTGCGGCTGGAGGGGACCAACGTGGAACTGGGCAAGGAGATCATCCGCAATTCGGGTCTCGACGTGATCGCCGCCGACGACATGAAGGACGGAGCGACGAAGATCGTGGAGCTGGCCGGATGAGCGTGCTGATCGACAGGGACACGAAGGTGCTGGTGCAGGGGCTCGGCAAGACCGGCCGTTTCCACACCGACCGGGCCATCGCCTATGGGACGCAGATGGTGGGGGCGGTGCATCCGAGCCGGGCGGGCGCGGTCGAGACCTTCGAGGGCGAGACCGACCACTCCGGGGTGGATGGGCGGGACGACACGTATCGAGTCGACGTCCCGGTGTTCGCCACGGTGCGGGACGCGGTCGCCGAGACGGGAGCCGATGCGAGCGTCGTCTACGTCCCGCCCCCCTTCGCGGCGGACGCCATCATGGAAGCGGCCGAGTCGGGGATGCGGCTCATCATCTGCATCACGGAGGGGATCCCGGTCGGCGACATGATCCGGGCGAAACGCTACCTGGCAGACAAAGACGCTCGCCTGGTCGGTCCCAACTGCCCGGGGGTGATCACTCCCAAGGAGTGCAAGATCGGGATCATGCCGGGTTACATCCATCAGCCGGGAAGGGTGGGGGTGGTCTCACGCTCGGGGACCCTCACCTACGAGGCCGTCCATCAGCTCACGCAACTGGGTCTCGGCCAGACGACGGCGGTGGGGATCGGCGGTGATCCGGTGAACGGGACGAACTTCGTCGACGTGCTGGCGATGTTCAACGACGACCCGGCGACCGACGGCGTGATCATGATCGGTGAGATCGGTGGGACCGCCGAGGAGGACGCCGCCGAGTTCGTGAAGGCTGAGATGACCAAGCCCGTGGCTGGGTTCATCGCGGGTACCACCGCTCCGCCGGGGAAGCGGATGGGTCACGCCGGCGCCATCGTCTCTGGCGGCAAGGGCACGGCGGCGGCCAAGATCGAGGCGATGCGCGAGGCGGGCATCGTCGTCGCCCCGACCCCCACCGACATGGGCACCGCCATGCTCCAAGCCCTCGGCGGTTGAAAGGGGGGTTTCGCCAACCCTGGGTTCCCAGCTACCGCAGCGGTAGCTGGGAGCCCACAGAACGTCGCAACGTCCACAGCCCACGGTGAACCGTGGGCTGTGGACTACCGCAGCGGTACTCCTGAACCCAGGGTTCAGAAACGCGCCTTGTCGGCGAGGGCGTAGCCGACGACTGCCTCGTCGGCGCGGCAGACTGCCCGGAGGCCTACGAGCAGTTCGTCCATCCGTCCGGCCGGCACCGCGCAGGTCAGCTCGTCGTCGCTCATCCCGATGCGGGCACGCGAGAGAGCGCATCCCATCGACGCCGCCACCACGTTGCGGTCGGCGGCACGGGGGATGATCTGGCACTGGGGTTTTCCCGAGAACTCGACCGGGATCGCGTCCCCGATCTCCATCATCTGCTTGGGCGAGAGGCGGAGGAGCACGACATCGTGATCCCCGCCGCTCTCGGCCAGCGGGCCGTAGGTGATCGCCGCCGGTGTCCGATCGAGTGCTGCGACGCCCGCGAAGGCCTCCATCGTCACCCAGCCCACTTCGAGCAGCGTTCCGACGTCGGACTTGTCGAGAATCCCGGCCGCGTCCACGAGTCCGTGGGTGAAGCGGCCCACTGAGCAGTTCCCGTGATCCTCGGGCGCGGTGGTGAAGGTCGCCTCGTGCGCGTCGGCCCAGAACACACACGACGCCGGCACCCGGCCGGACCGGCCGTCCTCCGTGGGCTCGGTCATCGGCGCGTCGAACCACGTCGCCCCCTCCGGCCGCTCCGAGTGGAAGGTGATCGCCACCGGTGCATGGGCGAGACCGAGCAGGTCGATGAGTTCTGTCTGGGCAGTCGCGTGTGAGTTCATACCGCGACCATAACTGGTCTTCCATCTCGTACCGTGGGCTCGCAGCTACCGCCTCGGTAGCTGCGAACCCTGGGTTCGGGGCACCCCCCCGGCTGGTCAGATGAGTTTGTCGGTGCGGCCGGCGAGGGCCCGGAGGAGTTCGGTCTGGCCGGTGTGGTAGGTGTCGTGGAAGTAGTAGAAGTGGACCCGGTCGCCGACCGTGGCGAAGCGGTCGTCGCCTTCCAGTGGCGCCGACATGTCAGCGCCGTCGATCGCCTCCGCCAACCGCTCCTGGGACCGATCGAGGGCGTCGAGCAAGTCGTCGAGCGGCTGCACGTCGGGGCCGTCGGCGGTGATCGGATGGCTCTCGCGGTTGTAGCGCGCGGTGGTGGCCTCGTCGAGTACCGCCTCCGCTCCGACCAGCCGCAACACCTTGTCGCGGTGGACGACGAGATGTCCCACCGTCCAGTTGAGGCAATTGGACGCGAACGGAGGTTGCAGCAACGAGTCGGCGTGGGACAGCCCGTCGCATTGGGAGCGGATGATGCGCCGGTTGCGCTCGAAGTCGCGGGTGATGTCGACAGCTGTGAGCATGGTGTTCCTCCTCGTCCCCCACTCAACCACGTCAGGCGGTCACCCGCGGTGCAGGGCGCGCGACGAACAATCCGTCCGGGATCGGAGCCCCGACCCGCACGAGGGCGACATGCCAGGACGGCGACGCACCGAGTGCCCACCGGAGGAAGCCGAGGGTGCGGGCGCCTCCCACCCTCCCCACCGGGGACGCCGACACGCCGAGGACGCCCCGCAGTCGCGCCGGAATCGTCGACACGGCGGCGGCGGACAGCAGACGGTATCCCGCCTTCTGCCCCGTGCTGAGCGGCGGGTCGGTAAGGAATTCCACCGCCTGCTGCATGCCGGGAGACGCCTCGACATCGGGATGGTCGGTGACCCACCGCCGGAGCTCCGCCGCCCTCTCGGGCAGGGGATCGGCGTCGAGCATGCGGCCGATGACCGCCTGTTCGCGTACGAAGCGATCGGCCTCCCCTGGTGGAAGCGGCTGCGGCCCGAACGCCTCGTACGCGGCGAGGAACGACTCGGTGAGGACGTTGTGCACCCAGGCTGCATGGGCCGGATGGGAGGCGGCGTACGGCCGGCCGCGCGAGGAGCGTCCCGCCACTCCCCGGTGGGCACCGCGCACCATGTCAATCGCTGCCTCCACTTCGGGCATCGCCCCGAAGGTGGTGGCCGTGACATAGGCCGAGGTGCGGGAGAGGCGCCCCAGCGGGTCCTCCCGATAGCGCGAGTGGTCTTCCACACCGGCAACGACCTCGGGGTGGGCAGCCTGGATGAGAAGGGCGCGGATCCCACCGGCGAAGGTCGAGACGTCACCAATGATCCGCCACGACGCAGCCCCCGGTCCGAACAGTCCCGGATCTCCCCGGTAGGCCAGGGTGTTCGCCAGCGGATACTCGGCGTGTCCGAAGGGTGACGTCGCCGACCGGATCACCCTGGCGCGGATCAGGTCGGGGAGATCGCGGCGGCCCATGCCGGAAGTGTCCCCGATTCGGAGGACAAGCGGTACTCCAACCGTCAGTCCCGGATGTCGGCACCGACCAGTGCGACCAGGGTGGCGGTCATGATGGCGATCTCTTCGCCTGATGCGGGATCGAGGGCGGTGGCCCGACAGACGGTCAGCGTCCGGCCGGCCTTCACCACCTCGCCCGACACCAGGTACCGGTCCGCCCTGGCCGGTCGCAGGAGGTTGATCTTGTATTCGGCCGTCAGCACCGCCGCCGCCGGGGGCATCAGGGAAAAGCCGGCATACCCGCACGCCGAGTCCATCACCGTGGCGATGGCGCCGGCATGGATGAACCCATGCTGCTGGGTGAACTCGGTGCGGTGGGCAAAGGCGAGGACGATCCGGCCGGGAGCGAGTTCGACGATCTCCACCCCCAGCGTGGCCATCATCGCCTGCGCCCCGAAGCTGGCGCGCACACGCCGTTCCCACGCCGGATCCTTGGGGGTGAAGGTCATCGGATCGCCTCTCGTCACGGGGACGCTACCGCCCGCTCAATCGGATCCCACCAGCTCCAGGATGTCCTCGGCGTAGGCGTCGAGCTTGGCGGGACCGACGCCCTTCACGAGCGAGAGCTCCAGCTCGTTGCGGGGGCGGGCGGCGGCGATGCCCTCGAGAGTGGCGTCGGAGAACACGACATAGGCAGGAACCGACCGGAGGCGGGCGGTCTCGGTACGCCACGCCTTTAGCCGGTCGAGCAAGCCGGCGTCGACCGGGCCAGAGGACACGACGAGCGGGACGAGCGGACCTGTGCCAGCCGGAGTCGTCACCGTGTC
>CAZCRP010000137.1:0-7673 GCA_964501055.1 uncultured Acidimicrobiaceae bacterium | reverse complement strand
ATGCGCGCTCGCGGGGCGGAGGTGACCACATCGTCGTGCTCGTCGTCGCCGCCGACGACGGCGTCATGCCACAGACCGTCGAAGCGATCAGCCATGCCAAGGCGGCCGGCGTCGAGATGGTGGTGGCGATCAACAAGATCGACCTGCCGGCGGCGGACCCGATGCGTGTGCGCACCGAGTTGACCCAGTACGACGTGATCACCGAAGAACTCGGTGGCGATACCACGTCCGTGGAGGTCTCGGCCGAGACGGGGGAGGGCATCGACAGTCTGCTGGAGGTGCTCGACCTGATCGCTCAGCTTCAGGAGTACAAGGCCAACCCGAAGCCGTCCGCCACCGGTGTCGTGATCGAATCCCAGCTCGATCCCGGCATGGGTCCCACCGCCACCGTGATCGTCAAGCGGGGAACCCTGCGCCAGGGTGACTCGTTCGTGGCGGGTGCAGTGGCCGGGCGGGCGAGGGCGCTGATGGACCACGAAGGCAATCGGCGCAACGCAGCCGGTCCCAGCGAACCGGTATTGATCATGGGCTGGTCCGATGTGCCCACTGCCGGTGACATCCTCGAGGTAGTCAAGAACGACAGAGAAGCGAGGGCGATCGCCGACGAACGGGCCCAGGAGCTGAAGGACGAGGGGCACGGGACGATCAGCGCCCGTGATCGCCTGCAGGGGCTGCTCGAGCAGCTCCGCTCCGAGGACACCGAACTGCGGGTGATCCTCAAGACCGATGCCCATGGCTCGCTGGAGGCGCTGAAGGAGTCGATCGTCAAGATCACCCGTGCGGATGGACGGATCGACGTGGTCCACGGTGCCGTGGGTGGTGTGAACGAGAACGACGTGAACCTGGCCGAGGTGACGGGAGCCCTGATCGTGGGGTTCAACGTCCGGCCTGATCCGAAGGCGCGCCGAGCCGCGGAACAGGCCGGGATCGAGGTCCGGACCTACGGGATCATCTACGAGTTGTTGGACGATCTCGAGGCCATGCTCGTCGCCGGCCTGGCCCCCGATCAACAAGAGGTCGTCTTGGGCTCGGCCGAGGTCAGGGCGCTCTTCAGGGTGCCGAGGGCAGGTGCGATCGCCGGTTCCTATATCACCGAGGGGGTCGTCCAACGCGGGGCCAGGGCGCGGCTGCTCAGGGCGGGTGTCGTCGTCTACGAAGGGAGAGTGGACTCCCTGCGTCGCTTCAAGGAGGACGTGCGGGAGGTGGCGGCCGGCTTCGAGTGCGGCATCAGCCTCGAGAACTTCAACGACGTCAAGGAGGGCGACGTCATCGAGGTCTACGAGATCCGCGAGGTCGCCCGCACCTGATGCGCGCCGCGGCGATGCGGATCGAGGTGCACATTCCCGCCAGCGGTTCGCTGAAGGACAAGCGCAAGGTCGTCCGGCCGTTCGTCGAGGGGCTGCGGCGCGTCGCCTCGGTCAGCGTCTCGGAAGTGGACCACCAGGACACGTGGCAGCGGGCGGCGTTCGGTGTGGCGATCGCCGCCCCCGACACCGCCGCCCTCGAGCGCCTCATCGATGTCGTGCGGCGCTACGTTGACGCGCAACTGGAAGTGGACGTGGTCGACGTGAGAGTGTCGTACTTGGAGGGCTTCGATGGCTGATCCCTCCTACCCCCGTATGCGTCGCGTGAACTCGATCATCCAGGAGGTCCTCGCCGAGCAGGTGGAGCTGCTCAAGGACCCACGCCTGGGACTGGTGTCCATCACGGGCGTGGATACCGCTCCCAACCTGAGAACGGCTGTTGTCTATTTCTCGATTCTCGACCTCGACGCCATCGCCGACACGCAGGCGGCCCTCGATGCGGCTGCTCCCCGGCTGCGGGGGATCCTCGGCCGTGAAGTGCGGATGAAGTACACCCCCGCCCTCGAGTTCCGCCCCGACCACGGCATCCTGGCCGGCGAGCGGCTCGATGCCAGGCTCCGCCAGTTGCAGGAGTCCTCCGATGACGACTGATCCGTTCCAGCAGGCAGCGGCGGTGCTGACAGAGGCCGAGACGCTCCTGCTGGCGTGTCATGTCGGTCCGGATGGCGACGCCCTCGGCTCGATGCTGGGACTCGGTCTCGCCGCTCACCGGGCCGGGAAGGACGTGGTGGCGTCGTTCGGAACGCCATTCGTCGTACCTCACGCGTACCGGTACCTGGAGACCGGGCTGCTGATCCCGCCCGGCTCGGTTGCTCCGACTCCCGAGGTGATGGTCACGTTCGATGCGGGCTCGGCTGATCGACTGGGCGAACTGGCGGCCCAAGCCGCGGCCGCGGCGACGTTGATCGTGATCGACCACCACGTGACCAACGCCGGCTTCGGGCACATCGATCTGGTCGTCCCGACTGCCGCCGCCACCGCGGAGATCGTCGTCGACCTGCTCGATGTGCTCGCGTGGCCGATCGACCAACAGATCGCCACCGCGCTGCTGACCGGTCTGGTCACCGACACCGGCCGGTTCCAGTACTCGAACACGACACCGGCGACGTTGCGGGCGGCGGCGCGGATGGTGGCAGCCGGCGCCCAACCGGAGGTCGTCGGCCGACACGTGTACGAGGAGACGCCGTTCGGATACCTGCACGCGGCGGGGGCGGTGATGTCCCGCGCCGTGCTCGACCGGGATCGGCGCTTCGTGTGGTCCGTCCTCACCGCCGAGGATCTTGCGAACGCCGGCATCTCGCCGGCCGACACCGACCCCCTCATCGACGCCATCCGCACCGCGGAGGAGTCCGACGTCGCGCTGCTGGTGAAGGAGTTCGAGGAAGGGCACGTGAAGGGGAGCCTCCGCTCCCGCGGACGGGTGGACGTCGGCGCCATCGCGGTCGAGCTGGGCGGGGGCGGTCACCACAACGCGGCCGGCTTCACCCTCGCCGGTACGGTCGACGAAGCGGTGGAAGCCGTGCGATCCCGACTGGAACCGGTCGAGTGACGGCAGGGTTCCTGGTCGTCGACAAGCCATCCGGCATCACTTCTCACGATGTCGTGGCGCAAGTGCGACTCGCCACCCGGGTCCGCAAGGTCGGTCACGCCGGCACGCTGGATCCGATGGCGACCGGGATGGTCGTCGTCGCCGTCGGCCCGGTCACGCGGCTGATCCGCTTCTTCCAGGATCTGCCGAAGGAGTACGTCGCCACCGCCGTCTTCGGCGTCGCAACCGACAGTCTCGACGCGGACGGGGACGTCGTCGCAACCATGCCGATGACGGTCACTGCCCAGAACCTGGACGACCTCCGCGACCGCTTCACCGGTGACATCGAGCAGATTCCTCCGATGGTGTCTGCCCTCAAGCAGAGTGGACGGCGGCTGTACGACCTCGCCCGCGAAGGCATCGAGGTGGAACGAGACGCCCGAGTCGTCACGATCCACGAACTCGAGTTTCTCGCAGTCGAGCGCGGCGAGCACCCCAGGGTCAGCTTCCGGGTGGTGTGTGGCAAGGGGACCTACGTCAGATCACTGGCCGACGACATGGCCAGGACGCTCGGCGGTTTCGCGCATCTCGCCGCGTTGCGCAGGACGCGGACCGGTCCTCTCACACTGGAGAGGGCGGTGACGATGGAGTCGTTGGGGGAATGGCGGAGCCACCTCCTCGACCCGGTGACGGCGCTGGCGTTCATGCCCCTGCTCGAGGTGGACGACACCGGCGCCGGCTTGGTGGGGGATGGCCGGAGCCTCGCAGTCACCGGGCGACCGGACGGGCTCGTCCGCATCGTCGGAGCGGATGGCAGACTCCTCGCCGTGTACAGGAACGAAGCAGGAGTGGCGCGGCCCGAGGTCGTCCTCGCATGATCCTGCGGGGCGACCCCTTCTCGTGGGATCTCGGCGACGCGCGGTCGGCGATCGCGATCGGGGTCTTCGACGGCGTGCACCGCGGTCACCAACAGGTCATGCGGGACATGACGGCGATGGCGGCCACCCGCGGCCTGACGCCGGTGGCCTTGACGTTCGACCCGCATCCGCTCGAGTTCCTGGCCCCGGAGAGGGCGCCCGAATTGCTGACCACCGTCGAGCAGCGAGCGGAGTTGCTCACCGCCTGCGGGGTCGAGATCCTCGGTGTGCTTCCGTTCCTGGAGATCCGCGATCTCGACCCCCGCGCCTTCGTGGTGGAGATTCTCTCGCTCCGGCTCAAGGCCGCTGCTATCGCCGTGGGCGCCGACTTTCGCTTCGGCCGTGACCGAGGTGGCGATCCCAGCCTGCTCGCCCGGTTGGGCAAGACCCACGGGTTCACCGTGGATGTCGTCGCGATGGTCGGCGACGGCGGAGCGGATGGCGTCATCTCGTCGACGCGTATCCGAGGGCTGCTGGCGCAAGGCGACGTGGCCACGGCCGCAGTCCTGTTGGGACGGCCGTTCGCGCTGGTCGGACCCGTCATCCATGGCGACGCGCGCGGTCACACCATCGGATTCCCCACCGCCAACCTGCACATCCCCGATCGGATGGCCATTCCAGCCGACGGCGTCTACGCGGCATGGGCGGGCGTCGGCGACGGCTGTCATCCCGCGGTCGTCAACATCGGAGTCCGCCCGACGTTCGGGGTCAGCCAGCGGACGATCGAGGCACATTTGCTCGATTTCGACGGTGACATCTACGGACAGATGCTCACGCTTCACTTCGTGAAGCGGATCCGAGCTGAGCGACGCTTCGACTCGGTCGAGTCCCTCCGCCGGCAGATCACAAAGGACCGCGAGCGGGCCGACGTGATCCTGCAGGCGGCGGCGCCATGATCGAGCGGATCGGGTCCGCCAGCCCCTACGAGGTGCGGTACGGCTTCTGTCGGGCGCTCACGCCGGATTCGCCTCCCGCGGGGGAGGTGGTAACGTGACGTCGTCCCGTTCCGGGATGCCTCTCCTTCGAGGATCCGAACTGGAGTCCACCTCGTGTGGAGTCCGCCCGGCGAACTCAGGGGCCCGAGGGGCACACGCCTCGACGCACACAGGACCTTTCCCGCGCATATGAAGACCACGCAAGAGATCATCACCGAGTTCGGCACCCACGACTCGGACACGGGCTCGCCCGAGGTGCAGGTGGCCCTGCTCAGCGAGCGCATCAACCATCTCACCGAGCACCTCCGTGACCACAAGCACGACCACCACAGCCGCCGCGGCCTGCTGATGATGGTGGGGAAGCGCCGCCGGCTCCTGAACTATCTGCGACGTCAGGATGTCGAGCGATACCGTTCCCTCATCGCAGCGTTGGGTCTGCGCCGCTGACGATTTCGGAAGGAGCAGCCGGAACGGCTGCTCCTTCCTCGTTCCGGTCCTCGGGCCGGGATCACCTCCCGGACGATCGTCCGGGCACCAAGAGACGGAGCCAGCCGGTTGTCAGTTGTGACCCTTCGACGTACGCGAAGGGTGTCCACTGGTAACGGGCCCGGGCTCCCCGACAAGAGGAGAAACCGTGTCCGAAATCACGGTATCCGGTGAGGTCGGCGGCAAGACGCTGTCGTTCTCGACCGGCAAACTGGCCGGGCAGGCAGACGGTGCCGTCGTGGCCCGCCTCGGCGACACAGAGATCCTGGTCACCGCCACCGCCAACAAGCGCCTACGGGAAGGCATCGACTTCTTCCCACTCACAGTCGACTTCGAAGAGCGGATGTATGCCGCGGGTCGCATCCCGGGATCGTTCTTCCGCCGTGAGGGCCGGCCCACCGAGCAGGCGATCCTCGCCTGTCGCCTGGTGGATCGCCCGTTGCGGCCGTCGTTCCAGGACGGATACCGATGCGAGACCCACGTCGTCATGACGACGCTGTCGGTCGACGACGAGAATCCGTTCGACGTCATCGCCCTGAACGGCGCCTCCGCCGCGCTCAGTGTCAGCGCGATTCCCTTCGACGGTCCGGTCGCCGGCGTGCGGCTGGCATTGCGGGACGGCGCATGGGTGCCCTTCCCGACGTACGCCGACCTCGAGGAATCCGTCTTCGAACTCGTCGTGGCCGGTGGTCGCAACGACCAGGGCGGCATCGACATCATCATGGTTGAGGCCGGTTCCACGACAGACGGGCTGCGTCTCATCGAAGCGGGGGCGACGCCGTCCGACGAGGACACCGTGGCCCGTGGCATCGAGGAGTCGAAGCAGTACATCGGACAGCTGGTCGACCTGCAGCAGGAACTGGCGTCGAAGGTCACCAAGGTCGAGGTCGAGTGGCCGGTGGCCGTCGACTACACCGAGGACATCAAGTCACGGGTGGAGACGATCGCCCGCCCCAAGCTGGAGCCGGTAGTCCGTACGGCGCAGAAGGCAGACCGCAAGGCCGAAGAGGACGCCGCGTGGGAGGCGACGGTGGCGGAGCTGGCGCTTCCCGTCGACGACCTCGAGAGCGCGGAGATGGCCAAGCGAGCGTTCAAAGCAGTCCTCAAGGACATGATGCGGGCGCGGGTGGTGGACGAAGGCGTGCGACTCGACGGTCGGGGCGCGACCGACATCCGTCCCTTGTCCGCCGAGGTCGGAGCCGTCCGTCGTGCGCACGGCTCGGGGCTGTTCCAGCGCGGCGACACGCAGGTGCTGAACATCACGACGCTCGGCATGCTGAAGATGGAGCAGATGCTCGACGACCTCGGCCACGCCGAAGGCAAGCGGTACATGCACCACTACAACTTCCCGCCGTACTCGACCGGCGAGACCGGCGTCATGCGCGGCCCCAAGCGTCGCGAGATCGGCCATGGCGCCCTGGCCGAGAAGGCCGTTCACCCGGTCGTGCCCACCGAGGACGAGTTCCCTTACGCGCTGCGGCTCGTGTCGGAGGTGCTCTCCTCGAACGGCTCGACGTCGATGGCGTCCGTGTGCGCCTCGACCCTGTCGCTGATGGACGCCGGCGTCCCGATCATCGCGCCGGTCGCCGGTATCGCCATGGGCCTCATCCATCGTGACGGGAAGTACGTGACCCTCACCGACATCCTCGGTGCGGAAGATGCACTCGGGGACATGGACTTCAAAGTGGCGGGGACGGCGGACGTGATCACGGCTCTCCAACTCGACACCAAGCTGCAGGGTCTACCCAGCGAGGTGCTGACCGACGCGCTCGCTCAGGCGAAGGACGCCCGTCTCAAGATCCTCGAAGTCATGACGGCCACGATTCCCGAGCCGCGGCCCGAACTCAACAAGAACGCGCCGCGGATCGAGTCGATCGAGATCCCCAAGGACAAGATCGGCGAGGTCATCGGTCCCAAGGGCAAGGTCATCCGGGAGTTGGAGGAGAGCACGGGCGCCACGATCGAGATCGAGGAGGAGGGGAGCATCGGCCTCGTCCGAATCGCCTCCACCGACGGCGAGGTGCTGGCCGCAGCCAAGGCCCGGGTCATGGCCATCGCGTTCCCGCCCGAGCCCGAGTTGGGTGCGGAGTACGAGGGCGAGGTGGTGAACATCACCAAGTTCGGTGCGTTCGTCAACATCTTTCCCGGCCGGGACGGGCTGCTCCACATCTCGCGTATCGACGCCGAGCGCCGCGTGGACCGGGTGGAGGACTACCTCACCCAGGGTCAGAAGATCAAGGTCCGACTGCGCGAGATCGACGACAAGGGCAAGCTGAGCCTGGAGCTCGTGGAACCGCTCGAGGTCTCGGACGAGGTCAAGAGCCGCCCGACCGGAGGCGGAGGCGGTGAGCGGCGCGACGACCGGCGTGACGAGCGCCGGGACGAACGTCCCCGCGACCGCGACCGGGGGCCGAGGGGTGGCCGCGACGGAGATCGCGGCGGG
>CAZCRP010000136.1:0-7685 GCA_964501055.1 uncultured Acidimicrobiaceae bacterium | reverse complement strand
TGGGTCGGGCAGCGGTCGACTTCGTGGTGGGCGGCGACGATGCCGGCAACTGGGACGCCTACGCCATCGAGATCAATCTCCGCAAAGGTGGAACGACCCATCCCTTTGCCGTGCTCCGCAACCTGATACCGGGAAGCTACGACCCGGCGACGGGCCAGTACTCGGCCCCGGGGGGTCCGGCGCGTTGTTATGCCTCGACCGACAACCTCGTGTCCGAGGCGTGGACCTCGCTCGCCCCGGCGGCGGTGATCGGAGCCATCGTCGATTCCGGGCTGCTGTACGACCGCCAATCCCAGACGGGAGTCGTCCCGCACATGCTCTCCGGACTCGCCATCGACGGACGGTTCGGGCTCACCGCCATCGGCGCCGACCCCGGCCACGCAGAGGAACTGATGGAGCGTTGCCGCCAGGTGGTGGACTCGCTCGCCGTGGCGGGCGATCAACTCTGAAGCACCGGTCACTGGTGCGGTCCGGCATCCCCCGTGTCAGCCGTGGAGCGCCTGCCACACGTTGGCGGCGGTCAACGGCATGTCGAGGTGGCGGACTCCGAAGGGGGAGAGGGCGTCGGTCACTGCGTTGACCACCGCCGGAGTCGACCCGATCGTGCCCGCTTCGCCGATCCCCTTGGCGCCGAGCGGGTTCTGGTCGGTGGGTGTGGCCGTGCGGCCGATCTCGATCGACGGAAGCACTCCCGCCGTGGGGATGAGGTAGGAAGTGAGGTTCGCCGTGAGGGGCGTGCCGGCGTCGTCGTAGAGGACCTGCTCGTACAGCGCCTGGCCGATCCCCTGCGCCACGCCGCCGTGGACTTGGCCGTCGACGACCATGCGACTGAGCACCGTTCCCGGATCGTCACAGGCGATGTGGCGGAGGATGGTGACGTCGCCCGTCTCGGTATCGACCTCGACCACGGAGACATGGGTCCCGAATGGGACCGTGGCGTGCTCCTGCACCCAGGTGTCGGCGGCGTCGAGGCCCGGAGCCATGTCCGGGGGCAGGTTCGCCGTCTCGGAGGCGAGGGCGGCGATCTCGGCGAGCGTGCGGCCGGAATCGGGGACGCCTGCGACTCCGATCCGTCCGTCGTCGAACTGGATCACGTCTTCGAGGCGCGCCTCCGCCATGTGCGCCACGATCTCACGCGCCTTGTCGATCACCGCGTCGCTCGCCCGCTTGATCGCCGTGCCCACCATCTGCAAGGACCGGGAGCCCATCGTCCCCCCGCCGCGGGCGATGCGGTCGGTGTCCGCTTGCACGAAACTGATCCGTTCCATCGGCACGGCCAGCACTTGAGAGGCGATCTGGGTGAAGGTCGTTTCGTGGCTGTGGCCGTGCGAGGACGCACCGGAGTAGATCGTCACGGTTCCGTCCTCGTGGATCTCCACCCGTCCCCAGTCCTTGCGCCCTCCGGGAGCGGTCACCTCGACGTAGCTGGCGAGGCCGATACCGAGCTGATGTCGATCGCCGGTGTCCCGGCGCCGAGCCTGCTCTGCTCGCAGCTCGTCGTAACCGGCGAGCCCGAGCGCCAGGTCCAGCGCCGCCGCGTATCGACCGGAGTCGTACCGCTCGCCCGCGGCGGTGGTGTGGGGGAAGGCGTCCTCGGGGATGAAGTTGCGCCGCCGCACCTCGGCGGGATCGAGGCCCAGCTCGGCCGCGAGCATGTCCATCAGTCTCTCGAGGGTGAGCGTCGCCTCGGGTCGGCCGGCTCCCCGGTAGGCGTGGGTCGGTGTCGTGTTGGTGACGAGCGATCGGGACACGAACCCGATCTCGGGGATGAGGTACGGGCCGGCCGCCATCCGCTTCGTGAACAGCGGGATCTCGGCCCCGTACAGCGGGTATGCCCCCGCGTCCATCGTCACCCGGTACTCGACGCGCCGCACCCGTCCATCGCGCCCGGCATACATCGTCGCTTCGTGGGTCTGGGCACGACCGTGGCTCATCGCCTGCATGTTCTCGCGCCTGGTCTCCTCCCAGCGCACCGGCCTTCCGAGCCGGAGGGCGATGGCGGCTGTGAGGATCTGCTCCGGGTAGGTGGCGATCTTCGCCCCGAAGCCGCCGCCCATGTCGGGGATCCGCATTCGGATCCGGTCGCGGTCGATCCCGAGAGTGGAGGAGAACGTGTTGCGGTGGCCGTGGGCTTGCTGGGACCCTGCCCACACCTCCAGTCGCCCGTCGCCGCGGGGGATGCTCACTGCCGAGTTTGCTTCGAGCGGGATGGCGGCGATGCGCTGGTGACGGATGGTGGCGGTGATCACCACTTCGTCCGGACCCGGCTCGTTGCCGGCCGCCTCCAACAGGTGCTCCTTGGCGAGATTGGACCCGTGATCCGGGTAGAGGAGGGGAGCGTCCGGCGCGGCGGCGTCCTCCGGACGGACCACGACCGGAAGCTCCTCGTACTCCGGCCACACCTCGGCCGCGGCGTCGGCGGCCTGGACGGCGGTCTCGGCCGCCACCACCGCCACGATGTCGCCCACGAACCGGACGCGGTCGGTGATCAATGGCCGGAACATCGTCTCCGGATGTCCCGTGTACTCGCTCGGCATGACGATGCCCGCGAAGTCGGCGGCGGTGTACACGGCCACCACCCCCGGCATCGCCGCCGCGGGGTCGATGTCGACCGAGGTGACGATGGCGTGGGGCACGGTGGATCTGACGACGCTGATCCACAACTCGTCCTCGAAATGCAGGTTCGGGAGATAGGAGCCTCGGCCGGTCACGAATCGGGGGTCTTCGACGCGTGTGACGGATGCACCGAGAATCGAACCTGCCATTGGTTGCGAGGCTAAACGGCGGGTTCTCCCACCCGAAACACCGCCGGTCGGAGGGAGGTCGGTCGGGCAGCCGTCGATTCAGTAGGCGGCGAGGGCCTTGATGGCGTCGGCGACGGTGTCCACCGAGGGCCGGTAGGCGTCTTCGAGCGGCGGGCTGAACGGCACCGGAGTGTCTGCCCCGCCTAGGCGGACAATCGGCCCGTCCAGCGACTCGAACGCTTCCTCCGCGATCAGCGCCGCCACCTCCGCTCCCACTCCCGCATTGCGGTTGGCGGCGTGCAGGACGATCACCTTGCCGGTGGCGACCGCCGCCTCCAGCACCGCCTCGGTGTCGAGCGGCTTGAGGGTGCGTAGATCGAGGATGCGGACCCCCACATCCGGCACCTGGTCGGCGGCCCGCATGGCGACGTGCACCATCGACCCGTACGTGATCACCGTCACGTCGGTCCCTTCCGCGACGGTCGCCGCCCGGCCGAGCGGCACGAGGTGCTCGCCGGCGGGAACGTGACCGCGGATCGAGCGGTAGAGCGGCTTGGCCTCGAAGTAGATCACCGGGTTGTCGTCCCGGATGGCTGACGTCAGCAGGCCTTTGGCGTCAGCCGGAGTGGAAGGGGCGACCACCTTCAGCCCCGGGGTGTGGACGAACCACGCCTCCGGGTTCTGCGAGTGGAACGGACCCGAGCGGATGCCGCCGTCGCTGGGGGCGCGGATGACCCAGGGCACCCGCCCGCCCCATCGGTAGTGGGCGGTGGCTGCGAACTGGACGATGGAGTCGAAGGCGGTGGAGATGAAGTCGGCGAACTGCATCTCCACGATCGGGCGCATGCCCATGAGCGCCATCCCGTTGGCCATGCCCGTGAACCCGAGTTCGGCGATCGGCGTGTTGAGCACCCGCTCGTCGCCGAACCGTTCGGCCAGCCCGCGGGTGACCTTGAAGGCGCCACCGAAGGAGCCGCCCACGTCCTCGCCGATGACCAACACGTCCGGATCGCGCTCCATCTCCTCGGCGATCGCCTCGGCGATCGCCTCCAGGTAGGTCAGGGAGCGACCGGTGCTCGTTTCGCGATCGCTGAAGCCGAAGTTCTCGCTCATGCGTACACGCCGTCGAGGAGGGTCGCGGGGTCTGGGAGCGGCGCCGCCTCGGCGGTGGCGATCGCCTGCTCGATTCTGTCGGCGGCGGTCCGGTCGATCGCATCGAGTTGCTCGCCGGTCGCCACGCCCTCGTCGAGCAGACGCCGCCGGTGCGCTGCCACCGGATCGCGGCCTGCCCAAGCGGCGAGCAGGTCGGAGGGGACGTACTCGGCGCCGTCGTGGATGGCGTGACCGAGCATCCGCATGGTGTCCGCCTCGATCACCGTCGGCCCGCCCCCGTGCCTGGCCCGGTCGATGGCCGTCGCCACGGCGGCGTACATGACGTCGAAGTCGTTGCCGTCGACCTTCATCGCCGGGATGTCGTAGGCCGCCACCTTCTCGGCGAAGCGAGCAGAGCGCATCTGCTGGTGGAGCGGCGTCGAGTAGGCGTATTTGTTGTCTTCGACGATCAGCACGAACGGGGCGCGGTACAGCGAGGCCATGTTGAGCGTCTCGTGGGTGCCGCCGGACGTGAAACCGCCGTCACCGACGGTGGTCAGCGCCACGTGCGGCTGACGCCGCAGCTTGAACGACATGGCCACGCCGAGCGTCGTCGGGAGCGCCTGGGGGATGTGACTGACGAAGCCGATGATGCCGAGGTCGAGGTCCCCCAGGCCGTGCAGGTTGGCGTCGCGGCCCCGGCTCGGCCCGGTGCTCCTCCCCAACAGGTTGCCGAAGATGCGGTCGGGGGTCATTCCCCTGACGAGGTAGGTGCCGAGATCGCGGTGCATCGGCGCCACGACGTCGTCGGGAGCGAGCGCCATGCCGGCCGCCACCGAGATCGCCTCATGCCCACGCTGGCTGAAGGCGCCGCCCAGCCCGCGCCCCTGCTTCCACATCGCCACCATCGCGTCGTCGAAGGCCCGCGTGAGCGTCATCCAGGCATACCCCTCGATCCGGCGCTCGGTGCTCAACGGCTCCACCGCCGGATCGTATCGCAGGAGCGCTGAACCCTGGGCTCCCAGCTACCGCGGCGGTACTCCTGAACCCAGGGTTCGCAGCTACCGCGGGGGTAGCTGGCAGCCCGCGGTTCGGGGCTAGGTGAGGAGGAGCTTCTCGAGGCGGCGGGAGGCGATGGTCATGCCGATGGCGGCCATCGTCAACAGGAAGCCGGCGTGTCCGATCAATGACCAGTCGAGCGCGCCGATGGTGAAGGCGCGGATCAGCTCCACTCCGTGATACAGCGGCGAGATGCGCGTGACCTGTTGGATCAGGGGCGGGTAGATGTCGAGCGGGTAGAACGTGGCTGAGAAGAGGAACAGCGGCAACGAGACCAACGCGACCATGTCGAAGTCCTGCCAGCTGCGCATGAACGAGGTCGCCGCCATCCCTACCGACCCGAACGCCAGGCCGATGAGGAGCGCTGCCGGGATCGCCATCACCGCCCACCACGACTCGACCAGGCCGAAGCCGAGCATGACGAGCATGAAGCCCGCCGCATATGCGCCACCACGGATCAGCGACCACGAGATCTCACCGACGGCGATGTCGACCGGCCGCAGCGGTGTGGCGAGCATCGCGTCATAGGTCTTGGCGTACTTCAGCTTGAAGAAGATGTTGAACGTGGACTCGTAGATCGCCCCGTTCATGGCCGCCGCCCCCAGCAGGGCGGGGGCCACGAAGGCGGTGTAGGGGACGATCCGACCGCTGGCCAGTTCGATGTCCCCGACCAGCATTCCGACGCCGATCCCGATCGACAAGAGGTAGAAGACAGGCTCGGCGAAGCCGGAGATGAAGATCTTCCACAGCCGCCGATACACCAGCACGTTGCGCTCGAGCACGCGATGGGCCCGCAGCCCCCCGTACGCGGACACCGGGACGGTGCGTTGGGAGAGGGTCTGGGGGCTCATTTGATCAACCGCATCTCGAACAAGCGGACGGCGACGACCACGCCGGCCACCGCCACCACGATGAGGTACCCGACGTGCGCCAGCGGCCCGAAGGCAGTGTCGAGGCCGAGCGCCAGCCACCTGGCAAGCTCCACCCCGTGCCACAGCGGCGTGAGCCAGGCGAGCGGCTGCATGAACCCGGGCAGCTGGGCGATCGGGAAGAACACGCCCGAGAAGAGGAACAGGGGCACGACGATGAACCGGAACAGGTTGGCGAGGGACGTGTCGTTGTTGAACTTGGCCGTGTAGGCCGTGATGAGCCCGATGAAAGCCATGCCCGTCAGCAGCCCGGCACCGGTGGCGGCCAGGGCTCGCAACGGGTCGAGGTCCGCCAGCCACACCGACACCGCCGCGAACACCACCGTCACCTGCGCGATCCGGAAAGACACCCAGCTGAAGTGCCCCAGCACGATGTCGGTGGCAGTGAGCGGTCCCGCCAGCATGGCGTCGTAGCTCTTGATCCATCGCATCCCGGCCATCACCGGATACGACGACTCGCCGGCGGCGGTCTGCATGGCGATGTTGGCCAGCAGCCCTGGCGCGAGCCACACGACGTAAGGGAGTCCGCCCGGGCCGCCGTTGCGGTCGACGAGGGATCCGAGCCCGATCCCCATCGCCAGCAGGAGCATCACCGGGTTGACGAACGACGTGACCAGCGACGCCCGCCACGTGTGCTTGTAACGGCGCCAGCCGGATTCGGCCACGCGGATGGCGGTGGGGGTCGACATCAGTCGACGAGCGTCCGCCCGGTCAGAGCGAGGAACACGTCTTCCAGGGTCGACCGGCGGACGAGGTTGGCGATCGGGTGCAGGTCGCGGGCATACACCTCGGCCAGGCTGGCCTCGGCGTCGTCGGTGGAGACCAACACTCTGTCGGGGAGGACCTCGAGCTTCTTGCCGATCCCGTCGAGCTGCGCGATCGAGTCCTGACGGCCCTCGGCCCGGAAACGGAGTTCGAGCACCTCGCGGGTGGTGTGGTTCGCGATCAGGGCCGCCGGGGCGCCATCGGCGACGATCTTGCCCCGGTCCATGATCACGAGCCGGTCACACAACTGTTCCGCTTCGTCCATGTAGTGGGTGGTGATGATGAGCGTCACACCGCGCTCCTTGAGCTGGTACAGGCGCTCCCACAGCAGATGCCGCGCCTGTGGGTCGAGGCCGGTGGTGGGCTCGTCGAGGATGACGAGATCCGGCTCGGAGATGAGGCTGCGGGCGATCGTCAGCCGGCGCTTCATCCCTCCGCTCAGCGGTTCCACCTTCGAAGTGCGCCGATCCGCCAGTTGGGCGAACGTCAGCAACTCGTCGATACGCGTCCGAATGACCGAGCGGGGGAGGTCGAAGTAGCGGCCGTAGATCATGAGGTTCTCCTCGACGGTGAGCTCGTTGTCGAGGTTGTCCTCCTGGGGGACCACGCCGAGCCGGGCGCGGATCTGCCGACCGTCCCGTTCCGGGTCCAGGCCGAAGACCGTCAGGCTGCCTGAGGTGATGGGGGAGACGGCGCCGATCATCCGCATCGTCGAGGACTTCCCTGCTCCGTTGGGGCCGAGGAAACCGAACGCCTCACCAGCGGTGACGTCGAAGTCGACGGCGTCGACGGCGACGAACTCTCCGAAGTGCTTCGTGAGCGCGCGGGCGCGAACCACCGGATCTTGCATCTGTGCCAGGGTACCGGTCGCCTGTGACATCGCCGTCCGAAATATCGCCGCCCGCGACCGCGGCACTGGTCCGGCGCCCCGAGCCCCGTACTCTGCCTCCGATGCGGAACCTGGTCGTGGCTTCGGACGGGTCGCAGGCAGCGGACGCCTGTGTCCGTCTCGCCCTCGAGATGGCGCGAACCGGTGGGGGCGACGTCGTGGTGGTGACGGTGCTGGCAGGGTCGCTCGTCGGCAGGGGACTCGATC
>CAZCRP010000135.1:0-7686 GCA_964501055.1 uncultured Acidimicrobiaceae bacterium | reverse complement strand
CGCAGGTACCCGAGGCCGCCCCATGCCGCCACGACCTCCTCCGGGCTGGCGCGGGCGAAAGCGGCCGGGTCGGGGAACGTCTCGAGGAACCGGCGGTAGACGGGCACGACCCGTTTCGCCTGGGTTTGTTGCAGCATCACCTCGGCGACGAGGATCGCCCACGGATCGTCGGTCTGGCGCCAGGGGAGGGCGCGCCCCTGGCGGTCATACCAGTCGAGGAGGGCGCGGTTGCGCGCCGCGGGGCTGGGATCAGGGCTCAGTGGTGGTTGTGGTGGTCTCGGGTTCGGTCGTCGTTGTCGTCGTCGTGGTCTGCGGCGCCGCCCCCAACGTCACCCGTACGATGTCGCCGGGGAACAGGGTGGCGGGCTGGGTCGGGTTCTGCGCCTGGATCAGCCCGACCTGGGTCGGGTCGGCGACTTCGATCGTCGAGTTGTTGACCTCGAGCCGCAGTCCGAGCTCGTCCAGCCGGAAGCGGGCGGTGTTCTCGTCCAATCCGAGCAGGTTGGGCACCGGGATCGGCTCGATCCCATCCGAGAGGATCACGAGCACCTCCGCCCCCGGGAACAGCGGGGTACCCGGGCTGGGGTCGGTGCGGATCACCCTGCCGCGTTCCACGTCGTTGGAGTACTCCGACTCGAAGACGTAGGTGAGGCCGAGTGTGTCGAGGCGGGCGGTGGCATCTCGCTGGGTGAGCCCGGACAGGTCGTCCAGCTCGACCGAGTCCGGCCCGCTCGACACGACGAGGTCGATGCGGGTTCCCAGCGGCATGAGCACCTGGGCGGACGGCGACTGGCGGATCACGATCCCCGCCGGGACGGTGTCGCTCGGCTCTTCGGTGACGTCTCCCTCCGTGAAGCCCTGCTCGACGATGGTGGCGCGCGCGGCGGCCAGCTCCGTGTTCTCGAGGAAGGGCACCGCCCGCATCTCGGCGCCGGCCGACACGAAGATCGTGACTTCGGTGCCGGTTTCCACGAGTTCACCTTCGCCTGGATCGCTGTCGACCACGATCCCCGGCTCGACGCTGGCGTCGTTGACCGGCTCGGGGATGCCGATGAGGTCGAACTGGCCCAGCCGTCGGATGGCGTCGGCCTGGGTCAGCCCGACCACGCTGGGGACCTCGACGGTGTCGTCGACGGTCGTGTCCGTGCCGCTGAGCATGTCCACCACCAGGTAGACCAGCACTCCCAGCGTGATGAGGAGCACGAAAGTGCCGATCACGAAGGCCAGGTTCGACGACGGCGGCTCCTCCAGCACCCGGTACCCCTGCTCCGGGGGGGCGGTCGCCGGCGGGACGGCTCTGGTCATGACCTGGGTGGCGGACTCGTCGTGCACCGCCACGGCCGCCATGCCCGCCACCGCAGGGACCGGCGCCGCCGGCTCCCGGCCCTGCAGCGCCGCCCACAGGTCCTGGCGCATCTCCTCGGCGGTCTGGTAGCGGTCCTCCGGCGCTTTGGCGAGCGCGGTCAGGACGATGCGATCGAGCGGTGCGGGAACGTCGGCATTGATCGAGGAGGGTGCCATCGCCGGCTGGGAGACGTGCTGGTAGGCCACCGCCATCGGGTTGTCTCCCCGGAACGGGGGCGTGCCGGTGAGCATCTCGAAGAGGACGACGCCGACGGAATAGACGTCGCTGCGCTCGTCGGCGGTCGACCCCTGTGCCTGCTCGGGTGAGAAGTAGGTGGCGGTTCCCATCACCGCCCCCGTCTTGGTGAGCTCCTGGCTGTCGTCCCAGGCCCGGGCGATCCCGAAATCAGTCACCTTCACGGTGCCATCGGGTGCCAGCAGGATGTTGCCGGGCTTGATGTCGCGGTGCACAAGACCGGCCCGGTGGGCGACGGACAGCGCGGCGGAGACGTCGGCGGCGATCTCGACCGCGCGGCGGGGGAGGAGCGTCCCCTCGGACTTGAGGACCTCACGCAGCGACCTGCCTTCCACCAACTCCATCACGATGAAGTAGGTGCTGTCGAACTGGCCCCAGTCGTAGATGCCGACGATGTTCGGGTGCGTGAGGTTGGCCGCCGCCTGCGCCTCCTTGCGGAAGCGCTTCACGAACGCCTCGTCGTTGGAGAGCTGGGAATGCAGCACTTTGACCGCCACCTTGCGATTGAGGAGGCGGTCGTGGCCCTGATACACGTCGGCCATGCCGCCGCGGGCTAGGTGCGCGGTCAGCTGGTACCGCTCTGTGAGGTCGTAGGGGAGTTCCATGGAATCCGTTGTCGGAGTCTACGGGTCTCGTGCGGTACGGCGGTGAGCACCGCCGCCAGCGGTCATCCGCCCACCCCCAGCCAGGCACTGAAGACCTCTCGGGCGATGGGGGCCGCCACCGTCCCCCCGGTGCCTGACTCTCCCGCCGAGCCGCCGTCCTCGACCAGGACGGCGATTGCGATCACCGGGTCGTCGACCGGCGCGTAACCGATGAACCACGCTTGCGGCCCGGTTGGTCCCTGGGCGGTCCCGGTCTTGCCGGCGACCCTGATGCCGGGCACCGCCGCCCGTGTCCCCGTTCCGTCGGTCACCGTGCGCTCCATCATCTGACCCATCACCGCTGCCGTCGCCGGAGACACCGCCCGCGCCATCCGCTGCGGCTGGAACGAGCGCACGGTGCGTCCTTCCACGTCGAAGATCTGATCCACGATGCGTGGCTGCATGACTTCGCCTTCGTTGGCGATACCGGCGGCCACCATCGCCATCACCAGGGGGGTCGCCCGCACGTCACGTTCCCCCAGGCCGCTCTGCCCGAGGGCGGCGGGGTCGGTTTCGAGCTCATCGGCCGGGAACCTCGACGTGGCCACCCGCCACGGGAAGTCGAGCTGGCGTCCGAACCCGAACGAATCGGCCGTGGCCTGGATCGGACGGGCCCCCAGCCTGATGGCCAGATCGGCGAAGACGGTGTTGCAACTGCGAACGAAGGCGAACTGGAGGGTGACGGTGGTGCCGTTTCCGCAGTGACCGCCGCCGGCGTTGGAGATGTCGGCGTCGGAGCCGGGCAGATCGAACTGCAGGACGTCGTCGAACTCCGTCTCCGGTCCTGCCACCCCGGTCTCGATGGCCACTGCCGCCACCACCGTCTTGAACGAAGAACCCGGGGCATAGAGCTCCTGGCCGGCCCGATCGATGAGCGGCCGTCCCGCATGATCGAGCAACTGCTGGCGGATCACCACCGCGTCGTCTCCGAGCAGCGCGTTCGGATCGAACGACGGAGTCGTCACGTAGCCCAGGACCGCGCCGGTGCGGGGATCGAGCGCGACGACGGCCCCGCGTTGGTTGCCGAGGGCCGCGTACGCCGTGCGCTGGATGATGGGCTGCAAGGTGGTCTGGAGGTTGAGAGGGCGCAGGTCGCGGCCGAAGAGCACCGCCAGTAGGTCGCTGATCGTCAGGTCCTGGCGGCTGCGGAGCTCCGTGGCGAAGGCGGATTCGAGTCCCGAGTTGCCTACCAGGAAGGTGGTGTAGCCCACCGCGTGCGCGAACACCGGACCCTCCGGATACGAGCGGGAGTAGCTCTGGGATGCCTCGGGGATGGGGTCGGAACGGGCCAGCACGGTGCCGTCGCCGGCCACGATCAGGCCCCGCTCCTTCTCGACGAGAGTGATGGTGGCGCGGACGTTGCGTGGGTCGGTGCGATAGCGCTCGGCGCCCAGCACCTGGAACCACGATGACGCCAGCAGCAGCACCCCGAAGCCGGCGAAGAGCACAATCGCCAGTCTGCGGGTGGGCCCGTTCACGTCGGAGACTCCTCGTGCGAGATGCGGATGAGGAGCGCGAACAGCACGAAGTTGCCCACCAGGGACGAACCGCCGTAGGACATGAACGGGAGGGTGATGCCGGTCAGCGGCACCACCCGCAACACGCCCCCGATGATCAGGAACGTCTGGAAGCCGAAGGTGAGCGTGAGACCGGCGGCGAGCAGCTTGCGGAATCTGTCTCGGGCGCGGAGGGCGATACCGAAGCCGGCCGCCACCATCAGGGCGTACGCCGCCAGCACGGCCACCGTGCCGGCGAACCCGAACTCCTCACCCACGGCGGCGAAGATGAAGTCGGTGATCGCATTCGGGATGAGCTCCGGCCGTCCCAGACCAGGTCCTGAGCCCGAGATCGATCCGGTGCCGAGCCCGAACATGCCCTGCGCGACCTGAAAACCTGCGTCCTCGAAGTCCCCGAGCGGGTTGATCCAGGCGGTCACCCGGCGCTGGACGTGATCGAACACCCGCCACGAGCCGACGGCACCGAGCAACGCCAGGAACACGCCGCCCGTCAGATAGCCGGACTGGCCGGTGGCGGCATACAGCATCGCCACGAACACTGCGAAGAGCAGCAACGACGCCCCGAGATCGCGCTGTCCCACCAGGACGGCCAGCGTGGCGCCCCACACGACGAGCAGGGGGAGCAGTTGGCGGGGTTCGGGCAAAGCCAGGGGGCCGATGTGGCGGCGAGCTTCGATGAGGGCGGTGCGGCGGTCGGCGAGATAGCCGGCGAGGAACACGACGAACGCGACCTTCGCCAGTTCCCCCGGCTGGAAGTTGAGCGTGGTGAAACCGACGTCGATCTCCAGCCACAGCCGCGACCCGTTGACGGTGAGGCCGCGTACCGGGAATGCCCAGCTCGCCGGGAGCATGGGTGCCAGCAGGAGGCCGATGGCGGCGGCCAAGGTGATGTTGCGGTAGCGGCGGAGGGAGTCGGTGCCTGACTGGCTGAGCCAGGCAAGCGTCGCCACCCCGACTACGGCCGCGATCAGCAGCCACCAGCGCTGCAGGCCGGCCCGCACCGGGTTGATCCGGTAGATCTCGACCAATCCGAAGATCGTCACCAACCCGGCAAGAGGAAGGAGCACTGTCGAACCGTCCGGCGCGAACTGCCTGACGGCGAGGTGGAACACGCCGTAGGCGATGGCGACGATGAGAAAGGTGAGCCCGACCTGGGCGTCGACCGCGCCGTCGGTGGCGAGGTTGACGAGGGTCGTTCCCAACGCCGCGAGTCCGGCCGCTCCCACGATCAGGAGCGCCTCGACGTTCCGGGTCATTCGGTCGACATCACTCGACGACGTCGACGACGAGAGCGGTGATGTTGTCGTGGCCCCCCGCCAGATTGGCCTGTTCGACGAGGAGCCACGCCGCTTCCTCGGCGCTCGGGACGGCCAGGGCATCGGCGATGGCTGCGTCGTCGATCATCGAGTTCACGCCATCGGAGCACAACAGGAGCCGGTCGCCGGGCTCCAGGGTGAGGTTGCCGGTGTCGACGTCGAGGTCCGGCGTCAGCCCCACCGCCCGTGTAATGAGGCTTCGCTGCGGGTGTCCGGCGACTTCGTCGGGACCGATCGCCCCGGTCTGCAGGTACATGTTGACGACGGTGTGGTCCTCGGTGAGTTGGGTGAGCTCGCCGTCGCGAAGCAGGTAGGCGCGGCTGTCGCCGACATGGGCGAAACGGGCGAGCCGATCCTCTTCGTGCAGCTCGAACAGGGTGAGGGTGGTGCCCATCCCGCGCAGTTCGGGTCGTTCCTCGACGGTCGACAGGATCGCCTGGTTCGCCTCGAGGACCCGTTCCCCGATGTCGCCGTCGGCGGACTTGGCGGTTTCCACCGCCAATCGTGACGCCACCTCGCCCGCTACCGCCCCCCCCATGCCATCGGCGACCATGACCAGCAGCGGCCCCTCGCCGGCGCCGGACGTGGTCGGCCACGCCGAGTCCTCGTTGCCGGCGCGAACGTTGCCGGGATGGGTGGCGACGGCCCAGCGGTAACTCATCGCACCTCCATCACGGTCTTTCCGACCTGCACGGCATCACCCCGGGCGAGTTCGGTGGGGACCGTCACTCGACGCCCGTTCACATACGTTCCGTTGGTGCTGCCGAGGTCGCTCAGCACGATCCGCCCGTCCTTTGCCGTCATGCGGAGGTGGAAGTCCGAAGCGTAGGGGTCGGCGATGACGACGTCGGCTTGCTCGCTGCGGCCGATGACCACCGAGTCCTCGATGACGAATTGGAGACCGGCATTCGAGTCGGAACGCACCACCACCACCCGGGTGCCGCGCCGCCGGTGCCGGCGTCCGCTCCGTATCCCGACGTGGGTGGTCATCGAGCGGGCCACTTGCCAGACGAAGAGATAGACGAGACCGAGGAAGATCAGTCGCAGGAGGGTGAGGAGGAACTCAGGCACGATCGATCAGGTGGAGCCGGTAGACCGCTGACCCGAACGAGATCCGCCCGCCGGTTGGCACGGCGACGGGGTTTGGGCCGATGGCCACCGACTCGACCGTCGTCCCGTTGGAGCTGCCGAGATCCACGCACAGCACCCGCTCGTCCTGCTGCCACAGCATGGCATGGCGTCGGGAGACGGATGGGTCCTCGACCACGACGTCACACGTTGCGGAGCGCCCGATGACCGACCGGTTGAGCCGGAGTTCCCGTTCGTCGGCTCCCCGCAGGATCCCCCACACCGGCAGCGGGCCCGGCTCGACGGTCACGGTGGTCGTCCGCACCTCGGACGGCACGACCGTCACCGGCCCTTCCGTCCTCCATCCCCGCTCGCGCACGGCGGTCGTGATGGCGTGCTCGAGGGCGGCGATCGACTCCGGCGCCACGGTGTCCTCGGCCGGGACGAGTATCCGGTTCGGCACCAGCCCGCTCGAGTCGACCGACAGGTCCAACACCCGCACGATCGACCCTGCGAGTTCCGCGACATGCGGCGTCCCCCGGAAGAACTGACCAGCCGCCCGCTCGATCACCGCCTCCAGCCTGCGCTCCAACTGACGCATGACGTCCACCCCGCACAAGGTAGCGCCGGCCTGGTTGTTCCTTCGTCCCGGATGGCGAGTGCGAAACCTGCGTTACCATTCCCCTTCGCCCTGGGCGAGTGGCGGAATTGGCAGACGCGCAGGATTCAGGTTCCTGTGTCCGCAAGGACGTGAGGGTTCAAGTCCCTCTTCGCCCACCAGCAACCGGACTTCAGGGCAGCGTCGACGCTGCCGAGTTCCGCCGACGGGACCACGAGGGCACGCTCGCGGCCGACATGCTTCGGCCAGGCGTGCGCCTGAAGAGTCCGCCGACCGGTCGCGGGGCGTCGAAGCGTGTCATACGACGGGCCCGCTTCGCGTCTTGTACGGGTGGAGCCTCACGAGGGATCGCAGTTGGATCGTCACGATGCAAGGGTCGGCGCCTTCACGATGTTTGTCGACGCGCACGAGGCCGGACTCCGCAACGCCCTCACCGCTGCCCTCGGCTGGGATCTCGGCCGTGATGCGGCAGCCGAGGCATTCGCCTATGGCTGGGAGAACTGGGAGCGGGTGTCCCGCATGGACAACCCCGTCGGCTACCTCTATCGCGTCGGGCGGAACAAGGGCCGGCGGATGCGACCCCGTCAACCGATTTCCCTTCCTCTGCCTTCCGCCGTCGCCGAGCCGTGGATCGAGCCGGGCCTGCCGGCCGCCCTCGCCGCGCTTCCCGAGCGGCAGCGGGTGGTCGTGTGGATGCTCCACTCGCTGGATCTGTCGATGTCCCAGGTGGCGTCGCTGCTCGGGATCACGAAGAGCTCAGTCCAGCGCCATGCCGAACGCGGCATGGCATCCCTGCGATCGAAGATGGGAGTTCCCACGTGACCACCGATCTCGACCCCCGCATCCAGCGCTACACGCGGGCGGTGGCCGACGCCCAGGGACGAATCGACGCGGACCACGGCCGAGGCCCGGGAAAAATCGC
>CAZCRP010000134.1:0-7783 GCA_964501055.1 uncultured Acidimicrobiaceae bacterium | reverse complement strand
CGGGGGAAATCCTGCCCAGCACCCGCCCCCCAGAGGGTGAGTCGCAGGGGGAACTCTGATGCGCACTCGGGGCAGAGGTCGGTCGAGACCGCGGCGTATTTCATCACACAGGGGGAACCGTGGCTGCTGTGGGACCTCGTCAACGTCACGGTGCGCAACACCCGGGGCTCGGACATCGACGCCGCCTGCGGTCAGCTGCGCGCGCTGGAGGTCCCCCGGCGGAACAGGCTGCACGTCACGCCCGTGTAGTGGCGCTCCACCGGGCGGAGGCTCGCCTCACGCGATGCAGGCCGCGGCCAAGCGGATCAGGATCGTGCGGCTGCCTGGGCCACCCAGTCGCCGGCGCGAATCTCCGAGGCGCCAGTGATCTGCGCCAGCTTGGCTGCCCCGGCGGACGAGACATCGGCGAACGTCGAGATCCCGGCATCGCGCAGCCGTCCGGCGAACACCGGGCCGATCCCGCTCAGGGCCGTGAGATCGTCCTCGGCCGGCATCGCGCCGCTCGGCGGAGGCACGACCTTGAACCGGGGCGGCTCCGGGTCCTGCGGTGCCGCAATCGAGACGAGCCGGTCACGCATCGCCCAGAGGATGGCGATGGCTCCCCCCAGCAGCCCGATTACCTTTCCGATCTTCTTCACAGGCGGCATCGTAGCGACCCCGAGCCCGATCCAGCGTTCGGCGCGACCGGCACGGATCATGGGTTTGGAACCGAGTGACAGGAGGACCGAGTTGCACGTCGACCACTATCTGCCCCCGTCCACACCCCCGCGGGAAGTCGCGGCGGCGGCTCATCGGGCGGCGGCCCTGGGCTACGACGGCTTGTTCACCGCCGAGACGTCCCATGATCCCTTCATCCCGCTCGCGCTCGCCTCGCAGGCCGAGCCCGCTCTGACACTCGGCACTGCCATCGCGGTGGCATTCCCCCGTTCCCCCATGATCACCGCCCAGGTGGCCTGGGACCTGGCGGGGATGTCGAACGGCCGCTTCATCCTCGGGCTCGGAACCCAGGTGAAGCCGCACGTCGTCCGCCGCTTCTCCGTTGAGTGGACGACAGCCACTGCCCGGCTGCGCGACTACGTGGACGCGCTGCGAGCCATCTGGCACTCTTTTCAGACGGGGGAACGACTCCGGTTCGACAGCCAGGAGTACCGGTTCTCACTCCTGACCCCGTTCTTCAACCCTGGCCCGATCGACCACCCCGACATCCCGGTGGCCATTGCCGGAGTCGGGCCGCAACTCGCCCGGCTCGCCGGGGAGCGCTGTGACGGGTTCCACGTCCACCCTTTCCATACGCGGGCATACCTGGACGAGGTGGTGCTCCCCAACATCGCCGCCGGCGCGTCAGCAGGCGGCCGCAGCCCGGAGGACATCGACCTCATCGCCACGGTCTTCGTGGTCACGGGTCGCGACGAGGCTGAGATGGCGCAGTCCATGGCGGCCGCCAAGCAGCAGATGGCCTTCTACGCTTCGACGCCCACCTACCGCATCGTCCTCGACACCCACGGCTGGGACTTCGGTGACACGCTCAACCGACTGAGCAGGAGAGGGGAGTGGGAGGCGATGGCCGACGTCATACCCGACGAGGTCGTCTCCGAGGTGGGAGTCGTGGCGGAACCGGACGCGGTCGGACCCGCCATCCGGGCGCGGTACGGCAACCGGATCGCCCGGATCGGCTTCTACACCCTCGACGGATCGCCGGCGCTTCCGGATCAGGATCTCGCCGCCATGGTGACGGCGACGGCCGGACCTCAGGCCGGGGCGTAGGGGATCTCGAACCCGGCGAGCGCCTCGACGTGTCCGACGTCGTTGAAGGCGGTCAAGGTGGGACCAGGATCGATGACGGTGAGCGACGTGTTCCGGACGGCTCCCAACGCGCCTTGGAACACGTTGCCTTCGACCACCTGACCTGCTGCCCATTGGGCGGCGATGGTGATCGGTCCTGCATGGCTCACGACAATCGTGACTCCGTCGTCGGCGAGCAAGGGTTCGAGCGTGCGAATGGTTCGCTCCCGCACGTCGGCCCACTGCTCGCCCCCGGGCCGGGGCACGTCCTCGCCGCCCCGATACCGGTTCCACAGGTCCGGCCAGCCGGCGGCGATCTCGTCTGGTGTTCTCCCCGCCCACTCCCCGTTGTGGATCTCACGCAGGCGGCGATCGACCGCGACCTGGTGGCCGGACTCCGCCGCGATCGCGGCTGCCGTGTCGTAGGCGCGGGCGAGGTCGCTCGAAAGGATCCGGTCGATGTTGGCGTCGCGGAGCCGGAGACCCGTGGCTTCGGCCTGGTGATGGCCGAGTGCGGTGAGGGGAACGTCGGTTTGGCCGATGAAGCGATGCTCGCGATTTCCTTCCGCCTGGCCGTGACGCACGAGGACGAGGCGACCCATCAGCGGACCGCGGCGCTGGCCGTGTCGACCCGTGGATCGGCGGCGGCGGTGCGCAGTCCCGTTCCGTCGATGTCGATGACAGACACCGGGCCCCACCCCGCCATGCGATCCTGCTGGGGGCGGAGCTCGTGCCCGCGGGCCGCCAATCCCTCGGTCAGATGTCGCGACATCGTCGCCTCGACGTCGACCGCGGACCGTTCCGCCACTCCGGCCAGCGCGGCGATCGTCCACCGTGGCTCGGCCTGGGCGGTGGCGGGCGGCCTACCGGCGCCGAAGAGGAGCGCCGCCACCTGGGCGAGCAGCTGGGGTTGCTGGTGGCCGCCCCTCGTCCCCAGCACCGTCCGCAGGCGAGCATCCTGCGTCCAGATCGTCGGTGAGAGCGTGTGCAGAGGGCGCTTGCCCGGCGCGATCTCGTTCGGGTGTCCGGGCCGGAGATCGAAGCCGGCTCCTCGGTCATGGAGGACGAAGCCGCTGTCGCCCGCCCCGATCCCGGAGCCGATTCCCCTGAAGTTCGACTCGATGAGCGACACGCCCATGCCGTCGGAGTCGACCGCACACATGAACATGGTGCCACCGGGCTTGGTGGTCGGCACGGGATGCCGCGCCACGGCGTCCTCACTGATGATGGCGGCCCGCGCCATCAGACGGTCGAGGTCGAGGAGCTGCGCGGGCGGGAGCGGGGCGTGGGCGGCATCGGCGACGACGTCGTCGCGCTCGGAGGCCATCGCTCGATATGCCTCGATGAGTAGATGCGTCCAGCGGGGATCGCCGGGATCGGTCGTAGGAGCGAGCTGGGCGAAGATCGCCAGCGTGGCGAGTGTCAGGTAGCCCTGGCTATTCGGTGGGATCGTCCACCCCGTCACCCCGAACACGTCGGTGGAGAGCGGCGTGACCCAGTCTGGGGTGAACGCCGCGACGTCGTCGGGAGTGATCAGACCGCCGACCGCCCGGCTGATTGCCTCCGCCACTGTGCCCTGATAGAACGCCGCTGGGCCTTCGTCCGCGATGTGCGCCAGGGTGCGGGCCAGGTTCGGCCGGCGGACACGGGCTCCACGCCGGGGAGGGCGGCCCTCGATCAGCAGTTCGGCTCCGGCCGCATGGTCGGACAGGAAGGGAGCCAGGCGCTGGGTCGCCTGGCTGTACTCGGTGGAGGCGGGGAACCCGGTTCTCCCGATTTCGATCGCCCGGCTCAGCAGGTCTGACATCGGAAGCCGACCGTGGCGGGCGTGCAGCGAGAACCATCCGGCGACACAGCCGGGGACCGTCACTCCGGCCGGATGATGTTGGGGGATCGAGGTCAAGCCCTCCTCGCGCAGCTGCGCGCCGGACACGTTGGACCCGGCGCGGCCGGAGGCGTTGAGAGCCGTGACCTCGCCGTCGGTGTGGATCAGGGCGAAGAGGTCGCCACCGATGCCGCAGGTCTCGGGTGCCACCATGCCCTGTACGGCGTTGGCGGCGATGGCCGCGTCCACCGCCGATCCTCCCCGCTGCAATGCCTCCATTCCGGCCTGGGTCGACAACACATGCGGAGTGACCACCGCATCGCCGTATCCCTGCGCCTCGATCATCCTGGCATCTTGGCAGGGTCGTCCGGATCAGCCGTCGTCGATCCAGACATGCAGATGCTGCGGCTGGAAGGTGCGCTGGAGGATGTCGACCGTGCGCCTGTTGAGCTGGCCGGGATCGAGCGTCTGGCGCAACTCATCGGCGAACAGGGACACAACCGTCGCCGAGTCGTAGTGGGAGCGGAAGAACACGCGATCGACCAACCGCCGCGTGCGTCGGGCGAAGGGCAGGAACAGCATCGCCACGGCCAGGGTCGAGACGGCGACAGGGAGGTCTCCTTCGACGGGAAGGAGACCTCGCAGTGTCACGACGAGCCCGGCATAGGCCCCGCCCAGCACCACGACCACGATCCCGTAGCTGATCGTGCGCGACACGAAGCGGTCGATGTCGTACAGCCGGTAGCGGAGGACGGCATTCGCCAGCACGATGGGCAGTCCGATTCCCGTCGGGATCACCGCCAGGACCAGCCATGCCGCCCACTGCCTGCTCTGCGCTGGAACGGCCACCATCACGGAGAGGAGCCCGACGAAGAGCACGAAGGTGACGCCCAGTGCCAGCAGTACCCACTTCGTCTGGTGACGCTGGGCAGGTGTTGATGCGCGGCGGTAGCGGAGGGACTGGGCGACGATGCCCAGCACCAGCAGCGCGCAGAAGCCGATCGCCAGCGTCCGGCTGCGTGCGTCGACCTCCAACCGCCCATCGGTGACCGCCATCAGCACGGCGCCGGCGTCGGGGTTGGCGACCACGAAAACGATGATTCCGACCGGTAGCCACCGGGCCCAGCTGGGAAACACGCGGCCGTCCGGGAACAGCGCGAAGGTGAGAGCCAACAGGGTCACCGCCGTGGCGAACACCGCCGAGATGGCGTGCTCCAGCACGCCGACGCCTTCGAACGCGAGCAGGCTGCGTGAGCTGTAGGCATGCAGGGCGAGGATCGTCGCAGTGAAAAGCAGTGCCATCGGATCGCGCGACCGTCGCCAGAACACGATCCAGCAGACGACGAGCGCGACGGCGAGGGGCGTGGCGAGCGCGACCGCCATCATCGCTCGCAACCCGAGTCCCAGCTGTGCGAAGAGCACCGTGAGGTCGGGCATCTCCACCAGGTGGGGTTGGGCGAAGGCGCGCACGAATCCGAACGTCGTCAACGTCATCAGGGCGAGTGTGAGAGCGACCCAGGCGACGCGGGCGACGACGAGTGAACGACCCGCCAGGTGTTCGGGCAGTGCTCGGGTCGCCGCGTTCATCCGCCCCAATCCCAGCGGGATGTCGTCACGGGACCGTTACGGGATGGAGCGAGCCGTCACGGGCGGCGGAGGCCGGGCACCTGGCGGTTGACGGCGTCGAGAACGGCGCGCACCATGGCTTGGCTGGGGTCCTTCCCGACGAGGGCCGAACCCACCATCATCCGCTCGCGACCACCGATCACGAGCACCACTTGCGCGATCGCCACGTCCTCGGCGCCCACCCGGTGGACCGCCACCGCACTCGCGGCGAACGCCGCGTTTTCGTCGAGCGCCTGCTCGAGAGCCACGAGAGTCGCCTCGGCGACCAGACGGAGGCGGGTGGTCGACGCGGCCGGACCCTGGGCCGAACCCGCCAGCTTCTCGTTGTGCCACTGCAACGTGACAGTGATCCGCATGCGGGAGCCGTCGATCTCCTCGGCGATGTCATCGACGACGGGACGGTCTCCGGCGGAGAGATCGCCGCCGTCGATCTGGACCACGGAGATGACGCGCCGGTCGATGTCGAGGTCGAAGGCGGCCATCGCCACCGACTGGACGTCGCGCACCACCTGCTTAGCCGGCTTGCCGGGGGTGGCCAGGACATGAACCTCACGCGGGGTCCTTCCCTCCATGACGACCCGCACGTTCTCGATCCCCGGGATGCGGGAGATCGTCGATTCCAGTGCCCTGACGTCCATGTCCCGCCGAGCGTAGCCCTCCGTCCCGATGCCGCCGAAGCATGTACGACGGGGCGAATGTTGCGACTTCGCGACCCTGACAGGTACATTGCGAGCGGTCGGTCTCACGCAGGGAGGCCGGCGGAGCCGGGATCGCTGCCCGGTTGGGAGGTGGGCGGACCTGTAAAGGTGGGGCCTCACATTGACAAGTGAGGTTTCCCGGGTCGTGCACGAGCCGGGAATGACGGGGAGAGCCCGGCGGCGGAATCCATCGTTGGAATACACCGAAGCGGAGCGGAACGACGCGTCGACTCGACTGTCGGCGAGTCTGAATACACCGAACGAGGTGATGCCGGATGAGAGTTCGCTTGATCCGGATTCTTGCTACAGCAGGAAGCCTCGCCACGCTGATAGTGGCTGGCTCGGCTTCCCTGAAACTCGGTTGATCTGACGTCGGGCGCTCTCTCCCCCACAGCGACAAGGAGCTGGCAGCCGCGTGAGTGACCGACGAACAAGGACCCTCCTCGGGCTGTTCTCGTTCAGCCTCGGGTTGTTCGCGATCGTCGGCTCGTGGATCGTCCGACCCTTCGCAACCGACGACCTGGCCACGTGGGCCTTGTTCGCGGCGGCGTACGCGGTGCTCTCCCTGCGTTCGGTCGAAGTCAACGACCGCATGCTGGCGAGCTCCAGCGTGATGGCGATCGCCACCGCGGCCACGTACTTCGCGTTACGCGGCGACGGCGCGACGACAGCCGTGGTGCTCATCGCCGCGTTCGGGCCTTTCGACTCGAGCGACTTCAAGAAGCGGCACGTCCTCCAGCCGGCATTCAACTTCGGGCTGTTGACCATTTCGGCGCTCGCGTCGGGGATCGTCGTCGACTACCTGCTGCTGAACGATCCTGAGACCGGCAGGGTGGCGGCTCTGACCCTCGCAGGACCAGGCGGCGCATCCTTCATCCAGGTGGCCGGGGTAGGGGCCGCCGCCGCGGCCGTGTACGCCGTCACGAACTTCGTGGGGTTGCGGGTGGGAGCCCGCATTGCGTACGGACCCCGCAACGTGCTGCCGTGGTCTGGGCTCGGTGTGATCCTCGGCTCGATGACCGTGATGGGGATCCTGGGCGGGATGTTGGGAGCGGTGCTCATCCTCGAGGAGTCAGTCGTGTTCCTCGCCCTCATCCTCGTCGTCTACGGAACAGGGCACACGGTCTTCACGTCGTACTCTGATCTGCGGGTGGCGCACGAGTCGACCTTGCGCGGCTTCGTGAAGACCCTCGAGACGAGAGATCTGTACACCCGGGGCCACACCGAGCGGGTCGCGTACTTCTCTCGCCTCATCGGGACGCAACTTGGCTTCTCCGGTACCCAACTGGAGCACATGAGGTGGGCCGCGCTGATCCACGACATGGGCAAGCTGGCGATCCCCATCGAGCTGATGCAGAAGCAGGGCAAGCTCACCGACGACGAGTACCGCCGCCTCCGCACCGCGACGCACAAGGTCGACGACCTGCTCTCGGAAGTGGATTTCCTGCGTCCGATGGTGGAGGTGGCGTCCGGCGCCCACCCGCGCCTCAGCGCGGAGAACTTCGACCAGTTCGGCCACCGGCACACCACTGATCCGACGCTGGAACAGAAGGTGCTGGCCGTCGCGGACGCGTTCGACGCGATGACGAGCACGCGGGGCTATCGGATGGCGATGAGCCAGCGGGCCGCCCTCCAAGCGCTGCGCGAGGATCCGAGCCCGCTCTACGACCCCGAAGTGATCGACGCGTTGGCCTCCGCGCTGGGCGACGTCGGCGAGACCTACGGACCCCCGCATCTGACGACGTCGGATCCTGTCCCGGAGGAGTTGAAGAGTGGGGGCTGACTCGAAGCGCTTCGCGGCGCTGCTGTGGATCGTCTCGCTCCCGGTGCAGGTGGCGATGCTCGCTCCAGG
>CAZCRP010000133.1:6636-7817 GCA_964501055.1 uncultured Acidimicrobiaceae bacterium | reverse complement strand
ACAGCAGAAGCTGATCGCCATCCAGGTGCGCGCCGCCCATCAGAGCGGCGGCCATGGCCCCGCCACCGTTGCCGCCGGCGCCCGCCACGACCGTGACTGCGGTGGCTGCCGGAGACGAAGCCTGCTGCACCACTCGCGCCAGCGCCCCGCCCGCCAACTCCATCATCTGCAGGAGATCGATGCCATACGGCCCGGTCGCCAACCGGTCGACCTCGGTCATCTGATCGGCTGTGACGGTCGGCACCGGGCCGTGATCTGCGGGTAGTTCATGTCATGCTCCTACTGTCGGATGGCCGACACAGCCGCGCCAGATACGCCAAGATCCTCGCATCGTTGACCGGGAGCGTCGTCGAGCACCTGCCCGAGGCAGAGGACGAACTCGTCACATGTCTCGACAAGATGACGACTGTGTCCCCGGACCGTCTCACCCGTGAGGAGGCCCTGGCGTACTGGGTCAACGTGTACAACGCCGCCGCGCTGCGGCTCGGCGCTCGAGCGGTGCGCTCGGGGACGCCGACGGTCTTTGGGATTCCCGGCGCGTTCACCAGCACCGTCGTGTCGATAGCGGGGGAAGATCTGTCCCTCGACGAAATCGAACACGGCAAGGTGCGTAGGCTGGGGGATCCCCGCATCCATCCAGGGCTGGTGTGCGGGGCGATGTCGTGTCCGACCCTCCGACGAGAGCCATACGGGGGCGATGTCGGCGCCCAGCTGGAGGACCAGATGCGGAGCTTCCTCTCCGAAGGTGCGCTGCGGCTCGAACCCTCCGCCAACCACGTCGTGCTGTCGCCCATCTTCTCCTGGTTCGGTCGGGACTTCGTCCGACCCGTCCGCATGCCGACCGTGCTCCCGGCCCGACGCCGCGCGGTGCTCATCGCCCTCTCGGCCTGGCTGGACGCCGAGACTGTGGAATGGGTGGATCGGGTCAGTCCCTCCATCACCTTCTCCGGCTACGACTGGCGACTGGGCTGTGCCATCCGCTGAAGCGAAGCGAGATCAGAGGCGCGTCGCCGGATGCCGAGGGTCAGCGCCGTGACCGCAATCACGGCGGCGGCCATGTCGAACGGGAGGATGTACCGCCACATCGCGGCTCCATCCACCTGCCATCCTCCGGCCGACGTGTACCCGACCGCGAGGAGATAGGTGGCCACCGACCAGATGCAGACCGCGACGATCGCGCC
>CAZCRP010000133.1:0-6536 GCA_964501055.1 uncultured Acidimicrobiaceae bacterium | reverse complement strand
GCGCCCAGCGGAGCGACAGGCCGATGGCCCCTTCCAACGGACTCATGCGAACTCGTGGTCGAACGTGTCCCGGTACGCCTCGAGCAGCCGCAGCCACACCTCGCTCAGCGTGGGGAACGACGGAACTGCGTGCCACAGCGAATCGAGGGTGACTTCCCCGACGATGGCCACAGTGGCAGCGTGCAGCAACTCGCCCACCGTCGGCCCGACGAAGGTGGCCCCGACGAGCACGTGCCGATCGGCGTCCACGACCAGCGCGCACGTTCCCCGGTAGCCTCGTCCTAGCGTGGCCGCCCCGGCAGTCTGTCCGATGTCATAGGTGACGACGCGGACGTTGACACCAGCCTCGCTGGCTGCGGCCTCGGTCATGCCGACCGCGGCAATCTGCGGATTGGTGAACACGACACGAGGTGTCGCCCTGCGATCGCCCCAGGCCGAGGTGGCGACTCCGGCCGCATGCGCTCCCGCGATCCTCGCCTGATACTTGCCGGTGTGCGTGAGGAGTGATCGGCCGTTGACATCCCCGACGGCGTACAACCAGCCTCCGTCGACCGCGGTGGCCTGCAGATGGTCGTCGACCTCGACGTATCCTCCGTCCTCCAACCCGATCGTGGTCAAGCCGAGGTCGGACGTGTTCGGGCGGCGCCCGGTGGCGACCAGGACCTCGTCCGCCTCGATGGAGATCGCGGTGTCGTCGGAGAGCGTCACCTCCGCGACCACCGGTCCGTCGACTGCCTCCCGGCGGATCCGCTTGGTGTTGGCTCCCGTGTACACGGCGATACCGCGCCGTTCGAGCGCCTTCCGCAACTCGACGCCGACGAACGGCTCCTCCCGCTCGAGCAGCCGGTCATCCAACTGGAGGATCGTCACCTCCTCGCTCCCGAGTGACTGCCAGGCCTGCGCCATCTCCACGCCCACGACGCCGCCACCGATGATCAGCAGCCGGCGCGGGACCTCCTTCGAGGTCGTCACGTCGCGGCTGTCCCACACCCCTGCCTCGGCCAGGCCCTCGATCGGTGGCATCAACGCCGACGTGCCGGTGGCGAGAATCACAGCCCGGGACGCTTCCAGCCGCTCGATCGAGCCGTCGGCGTGTTCGACTTCGACCACCTTCTCGCCCGCGAGCCGCCCATGACCGCGCAGAAGCGTGACGCCCACGCCTTCCAGCCATGAGACCTGGCCGCTGTCGTCCCAGTGCGCGGCCAGCGCATCGCGCCGACCGAGCGCCTCGTCGACGTCGATCTGACCGCCCACGAACCCTGGCGCCCTCCCGGCGGTGTCCTGCACGTCACCGGGCCGGAGCAGGGCTTTCGAGGGCATGCACGCCCAGTACGAACACTCACCGCCGACGAGCTCCCGCTCGACGATGGCGGCGGACAGCCCGTGGCGCACCGCCACGTCCGCCGCGTTTTCGCCTGCGGGCCCGGCCCCGAGCACGATCACGTCGAACTGCTGATCGGTCATTTCGGTCAACTCCATTGACTCGGCTACGTCTTGTGCCTGACAACCGCCGCCAGGAGTGACGTCACGACGAAAGGTCAGGCACCCGACAGTTCACGGTGGCGGTCGGTGCTGGCGAACTCTCCCTCAGGCTACGGATCCGGACCGGATAGGTGGCGGGACCGAGGAATGGTCGGCCCTCCGACAGTGGCGGCGCCCCGAACGCATGCGGAGCGTTGGGAGCGTGCGTACGAGAAAGGACCGAGATGAGATGGAGGACGAGAAGTATGGCCAAGAAGGCAACCCTCGACGATGTGGTACTGGCAGACGCTCCCAACGTGATCTCACTGGAAGGGAACGCCTACTTCCCGCCTGACGCGATCAACTGGGAGCATCTGGTGGAGAACGACCACACGACGACCTGCCCGTGGAAGGGCGAAGCCACCTACTTCGACGCCGTGATCGACGGAGAGACCCACCGCAATGTCGGCTGGACGTACCGAACACCCAGTCCCAAGGCGAGCGCGATCGCCGATCACGTGGCGTTCTGGGGCAGGGTCGCGGTCGAGTCGAGCTGAGGGACGTTCCCTGTCAATGATCCAACGTGATCATCCGAGCCCCTATCCGGTGGACGGTCGGATTCCCGACAGTCGGTGGGTGCGGGTCGGCCCCCGCTCGTTGATCCGAGCATGACACGAGGAGCCTGGATCGCGCTGATCGCGCTCGTCGCCACCGCCTGCGGGGGAGGCGCCGCCACTGACGACGCCGCCTCAGGCGAGGTCCCGACCACGACCGTCACTGCCGAGACCACGCCCGCCTCGACCACCACTCAGCCGCCCGCGTCGCTCCCCGCGGACGGCTTCCCCGACGGAGTGTCGGCGCTCGTCGACACGGGGTCCGACACGTTCCCCGACCCGCTCGTCCCCATCGACGAGATCATCTCGGGCGGCCCACCACCGGACGGCATCCCTCCCATCGACGATCCTGCCTTCATCCCCGTGGAGAACGCGGACGAGTGGCTCCTCGCCGACGAACCGGTCGTCGTGCTCGACGTCGCCGGCGACGCGCGCGCCTATCCGGTGCAGGTGATGATCTGGCACGAGATCGTGAACGATGTCGTGGGCGGTGTTCCGATCGCCGTCACCTATTGCCCGTTGTGCAACAGCGCCATCTCCTATGTCAGGGAAGTCGACGGCCGTGAGACGACGTTCGGCACTTCGGGCCGGCTCTTCGCGTCCGCGCTCGTGATGTACGACCGTGCCACCGAGAGCCTGTGGACCCATTTCGACGGGCGCGCCGTGGTCGGCGTCCTGACTGGTCATCGACTCGACCCGGTGGCTTCCCCCCTCCTCTCCTGGGCGGAGTTCAAGGCTGCCCATCCCGACGGCCAGGTCCTCGATAGGGATGCGACCGGCTTCCGTCGTCCCTACGGCAACAACCCCTACGTGGGCTACGACAACCCGAGTTCGTTCCCCTTCCTGTTCACCGGTTCCCTCGACGAGCGCTCCGCCGCCATGCAGCGGGTCGTCGGAGTGAGAGACGGAGACGAAGCCCGCGCATGGACACTCGAATCGATCGCGGATGAAACGGCTTCTGCGACCAACACCGAGTTGGGCGACATCCCCCTCGTGATCCTCTGGTCCGCCGGGCAGTCGAGCGCTCTCGAGGGATCACAGGTGTCGTCGGGCCGCGATGTGGGGTCGGTCGGCGTGTTCTCACCGATCGTGGCAGGCCGCACCCTGGCGTTCTCCGTCGTCGATGGCTCCTTCGTCGATGAGGAAACCGGTTCCATCTGGAACATCACGGGCAGGGCGACAGCCGGGGAACTCGCCGGACAGCAGTTGGAGCGCGTGCCCCATCTCGACACGTTCTGGTTCGCGTGGTCGACGTACGCGCCGGGAACGGACCTGGTGGGCGGATGACGGCGACGAGGATCCTCGTAGTCACCGGCGCGCTGGTCGCGCTTCTCGCCGGATTCTCGTTGTGGGCGTCGGTGAACACCGAGGCCGAGCCGACTCGCTCGGCACTCGACGTGCCGTTCGAACTCATCGACGGCTCGCCCGCCAACCTCGCCGACTTCGGCGGCAAACCGCTCATCGTCAACTTCTGGGCATCCTGGTGTCCCGCCTGCATCGCCGAAATGCCCGACTTCGAAGAGGTCCACGCGGCGCTCGGCGACCGGGTGGTGTTTCTCGGGCTCAACATGCAGGAGACCGATCCCGTCGCCGCGGCGAGGCTCATCGACGCGACCGGAGTGACCTATCTGCTCGGCCAAGACCCGGACGGCAGCATCTTCAACGAGTTCCGGGGGATCGCGATGCCCACGACCGTGCTGATCGACGCAGACGGAGTCGTCGTCAGGACCCACTCCGGGGCCCTCTTCGCCGACGACCTGCGGCGCCTGATCGAAACAGAACTGTTGGCGTCGTGACCGTCCCGCATGTGGAGGATGCCGCGCTGGGTCGGCTACGTTGGTTCGACCTGATGAGTGACCTTCCCGCGATCGCCGCCGATCAGCACCTGGCGTGGCTGGCCCGCAGCTTCGGGCGCCCTGACTACCTGCCGCTGACCCCCGACGACCTCGAAGTGCTCGCCGGGGTGGCCGAGTTGGTCAAGCGCTTCCGGGGCTCCCATCTGTTCCGTCAGGGTGAACCGGCGGTCGCCGCCTACCTCATCAGGGACGGCCAGGTCGACATCTACCGGACCCACACCGGCACCGAGACCGTCGTCGCCCGGGTCGGTCCCGGTTCGGTCATCGGCGACATCGCCATGTTCGGCGAGGGCGTCTACAAGTCGTCCGTCAGAGCCGTCGACCACGTGCAGGCCTTCCGGTTCGACCGCGACAAGCTAATACCGGAGCTGGCAAAGCACCCTTCGATCTGCCTCCGCTGGCTGGTGTCGGGGCTCAATCAGCTCGAACGGACGCAGCGGCGCATCATCAGCCTGATGCACAAGACGGTGCTCGCCCAAGTGGCCGACCTGCTGGCAGAGGAGGCGGCCACTGCCGGAAAGGTGGCGCTATCACAAGCGTCCATCGCCACCCTGCTCGGTGTGAGCCGGCAATCCGTGAACGAAGCCCTGGGGGACCTGCGCGAGCGAGGGCTCGTCGAGACCGGATACCGGATGATCGAGGTGAGAGACCTGGAGAGCCTGCGGGGGGTGGCGGCCGATCATCGCAACGGGTGATCCCGCAGGCGCGGATCTACCGCCAGAGGGCGAGGATGACGCCCATCACCGCGTAACCGATGAGCATGTACGGACCGGTCACCTTGAGGAGGGCGTAGCCCCTTCCTGCATAGGCGGTGGTGACCCACGCATGGGCGCCGACGAGGCCGATGCCCACCGCGAGACCGAGGACCAGTCCGTCGGCGAAGCTGTCGGCCCCGATCTGCACGGCGAGAAGGCCGAGCACGACCGCCGAGAGCAGCCACCCGACCAGGTTGATCCCCAGTAGCTGCGGATCGGGCTGGCCGCTTGCCTCCGAGTCGATGCCGAGAGCCGTTCGATACTGCTTCCCCATGAGGAGGTTCGAATACCAGAGAGCCCCCAGCGCGAAGTAGACCAGCGCGGCGACGACGACCGCCAGCCAGTTCAACTCGGAGAACGCATCGAACAACATGAGAACCTCCCTCGGATCCGGCGGCTCAACTTACCCGCATCGAGCTGACGCGGAGGTCAGATCGAGACTGCTTCCAGCTTCTCCGGATTCAGTAATGCGCGGACACCCACGATCATGCCGTCCGCCACCTCCAAGGCGATCACGGCGATGCATCGGCCTTCGACCATCGCCACGAAGCCGGGATCACCGTTCACTCTGACGAGACTGACGCTGGTCCCCGCCGGGGCCTGCGGGCGGACACCGACCAGATGACGTGCCACCCGCAGAGCACCGTGAAGCGGATGGCGCGCGGCGCGCGCCTTTCCACCACCGTCGGCCCACAGGACCACATCCTCGGCGAAAACCCTCGCCAGGCGGTCGACGTCATCGGCCGCGACGGCCGCCATGTACTCGTGGAGCAGGCGCGACTCGACCTCGGCGTCACCCGGGACCCTACGGCCGAGCTCGCCGACGTGAGCACGAGCACGCACCGCCAGCTGACGGCAGTTGGTCGGGCTCTTGTCCACGATGTCGGCGATGTCGGGGTAGTCGAGGTCGAAGACGTCGCGCAGGATCAGCACCGCCCTCTCGACGGGGCTGAGCCTCTCGAGCATGGTGAGCACCGCCAGCGAGAACCGCTCGGCCTCGATCACCCGTTCGCCCGGGTCGTGTTCGAACTCGACCACCCTCGGTTCCGGCAGCCACGGCCCGACGTAGGTCTCCCGGCGGCGACGGGCGGACGTCAGCACGTTGATGGCCTGCCGGGTCGTCATGGTCGTCAGGTAGGCGGCGGGCGTGTCGATGCGGGACACGTCGACGCCGGCCCAGCGGAGATAGACGTCCTGGACCACGTCCTCGGCGTCCATCACGCTTCCGAGCATCCCATAGGCCAATCCGAACAGGCGCGACCGGTGCTGTTCGAACAGCTCGAGTCGGATTGCTGACTGGTCGTCCGTCACCGCGGTGCCTCCGTCGCTCGGATCATGCCGCCTGTCGCCGGGCGGTGACGACCTCCGGCCAGCCTTCGTGCACGGACCGATACCGGGGTCGCCAGCCGGTCGCGGCCCGGAAGCGGTCCGCCGAGACACGGTGGGAGACCGTGAAGAGGCGGGAAGCCCGTCCCGCCGCCAGCCGGGCGAGCGCGGCAGGGATCCGGCGGGCGGGTGCGACTCCGAGGAGGCGGGCCAGCAGATCCATCTCTTCGGCAACGGTGACCGGGGTTTCCTCGACGACGTTGTAGACCCCCGATGGGGAGCCGAGCGCCGCCGACACGGCGCTGCCCGCGTCCTCCACGTGCAGGTGGGAGACGAAGTTGTCGCCCCGCCCCACCAGCGGGATCTTCCCGGCGGCCACCCCGTCGAGATACCCGTCGGAGACGGGGCCGGGCCCGTAGAGCCGGGCCAGTCGCAGCGCCACCCCCCGGCCGCCGGCTGCGGCGATGCGCGCCACCTGTCGCTCCGCTTCGAGCGCGGAGTCCAACACGTCCCACACCGGAGCG
>CAZCRP010000132.1:0-7825 GCA_964501055.1 uncultured Acidimicrobiaceae bacterium | reverse complement strand
CTGCCACCGCGGCGAGCACGGCCGTCACGATGCCGAAGACCGCGCTCTCCCGCAGCCGACCTGGCTCCAGCGGCTGCTTGTTCCAGTCGGCAAGCGAGAGCAGCGGTACCGGTTGGAGCACCACCACGGCTCCTGCGAGGCCGACCGTCAGCGTCATGAGCAGGGCCGCGTCCGGCACGGTCCACAGCCCGAGCTCGTCTCCGACCGCGGCACGTACTGTCACGCCCACCGCCAGGAGCAGCCCCCACACACCGGCGTTGAGCGGGGGCTCACCCGGCAGGGCGGCGTCGCGCACCATCGCGAAGGCCAGGACGATCCCGGCTACCCACCCCCACGGCGTGTCGGCCACGACGACGGCGCCGAGCGTCAGGACCGCGAGGTCGGTCGTCTTCGGGGGAAGACCGGTGGAGCGTGCGACGATCCGGATGCTGAGCATCGCCACGAAGAGGGGTGCGGCCGCGGGCGTGCCGAGGAAGATCGTCGCCACCAGCGCGAACGCTGCAGCCAGCTCCGCCGATCGCGGTCGATCGGGATCGAGTTCGCGCGCGATCGCCCAGGCCGCGAACGTCGCCAGCCCGCCGGAGATGGCGCGGCCCGGATCGGCGGTGTCGAGCGCGAAGAGGACGAGGGTCGCGGCGACTGGCGCCAGCAGGGCGAAGCGGTTGGAAGCCCGTCGGAGGTCGAAGACCCGCCCGATGTGGGTGATGTCTGAGAGCCGGCGCACGGGCCGCAACCCTATGTCCGGTTCACGACGACAGGAAACGGAGGGCAGCCGCCGCGTAGACGGCGGCGTGCCGGGCGAGATCCTCGATTTCGACATACTCGTCGGCCTGGTGGGCGATCCACTTCCCGCCCGGTCCGTACACGACCACCGGCAGGCCGGCATCGCGCCACAGGATCGTTCCATCCGTCGTCCCCGGCACCCCTCCGAACACTGGTGGCTCGCCGGTGACCTCGGTGTGGGCGGTTGCCACCGCTCGCACGATCGGGTCATCGACGGGCGTGAGAGTGGGAGGGCGGTCCACCAGCACCGTGAATGTCGCCTCCACTCCGGTGCGGGAGGTGACCCGGTCGGCTGCGTCACGCAGGCGACCGAGGAGTTCGGGATGATCGACACCGGGGATCGTCCGTACGTCCAGCGTCAGCAGGGCTGAGGAGGGGATGACGTTCAACTGGGGAAGGGAGCCGGCGGAGACGTGAGTGGGCGTCAGGTAGGGGAGGCCGAGATCAGGGTGCTCGCCGTGATCCGATTGCAACTCGCGTTCGAGCTCATCGACCTCAGCCAGCAGCGCGCCGATGGCGACGATGGGGTTGCGTCCCTGGTGCGGCATGGCCCCGTGCGCCATCGCCCCCTCGAGATCGACGCGGAGGCGGATGGCGCCCTTCTGGGTCGTGCAGATCTCGCCCGCTTCCGGCTCGCACACGATCGCACCGTCGACCCCGCGGGCGTGACCGCGTGCCACGAAATCGTGCACCCCGATCATCATCTCCTCCTCGTCACACAGCACCGCCAGGACGATGGTGCCGGGAAAGGGTCCGGCGGCTTCGATGGCACGGGCGGCGAAGAGCATGGCGGCCAGACCACCTTTCATGTCGGCGGCACCGCGGCCGTAGATCCGGTTGCCGACGAGTTCTGCGCCGAAGGGATCACGGCTCCACTCGTCCGGGTCGCCGGGAGTGACGACATCGGTGTGGCCCTCGAACAGCAGGGTCTTGCCGGGCAGGCCACCGTCGAGACGGATGATGCAGTTGGGCCGTCCGGGAGCCACCTCCTCGATGCGCGGTTCCCAGCCCCACGACCGGACGAGCTCGACCACGGCGCGCACCACTTCCGCTTCGCCCTGCCCTGGCTGGTTCACGCTCGGAATGCGAACCAGCCGTCGCGTGAATTCGACGATGCCGTCGGTGTCGACCGCCGGCACCATTGTCAGGGGTTGACCGCCAGCCTGGTCACGTCGAGGGCGAGACCGGGGAGGTCGGCCTGGAACCCGGTCACCCCCTTCTCGATCACCGAGAGCGCCGGCAGGACGAACAACCAGTTGTCCGCCGCCACGGCCGTGATCTCCTCCAGGACCGAGGCGTACAACTCGTTGCGGGTCTCCTCGTCGGGTTCGGCGTCGGCTTGTTCGAGGATGGGCGCCACCTGCGGGCTGTCGTTGCCCCAGTAGTAGTCGGGATTGCCGTACTGGTGGAGATCCCGCGGCTCCACGTGGGCGACGATCGAGATGTCGAAGTCGTGGTTCGCGAACACGTCCTCCAGCCACACGCCCCATTCCACATTGGTGATGTTGACGGTGACCCCCACCTCGGCGAGCTGACTGGCGATGATCTCACCCGAACGCGTGGCGTACGACACGGGCGGAAGGATCATCTCCAGTGTGATCCCCTCGGCTCCGGCCTCGGACAGGAGCTCGCGTGCCCTGTCCGGGTCGTACGGATAGACGTGGGTGAGATCGCGATACCAGGGATCGAGGGGCGTGGAGAACGTGCCGATCACGGTGCCGTATCCGGCGTAGGCGAGGTCGACCACGGCCTGACGATCGATCGCGTGGGTGATCGCTTGCCTGACCCGCACGTCGTCGAGCGGTGCTCGGCGACCGTTGAGTGACATCGTCACCTCGCCGTTCGTGAGGCCCTGGAGGACCTCGAAGCGGTCGTCGTCCTCGAACGCGGCGAGCAGCTCGGGTGCTGACACGCCAGCCAGGATGTCGAGGTCGCCGGCCAGCATGGCGTTGTTGAGGGCATTCGGCTCGTTGATGTATCGGAAGGTGACGGACTCGAGCAGGGCCGGCTCGCCCCAGTAGTCGGCGTTGCGTGTGAGAGTGATCGAGTCGCCAACGGTCCACGACGTGAACTCGAAGGGCCCTGTGCCGATCGGTTCGTTCTCGATGCTGCCGATCGCCGACTCATTCAGGATGACGCCCTGGCCCTGGGTGAGGAAGAACACCAGGTTGGCGCTGACCTGGTCCACGGTGATCTCCACCGTGGAAGCGTCGGGCGCGGTCACCGACGTGATGGGGGCGAGGGTCGTCGCGAACGGATGCGCCGGCTCCTTGGTCAAGACGTGGTTGATCGAGAACACCACGTCGTCGGCCGTGAACGGACTGCCGTCATGGAACGAGACGCCCTCCCGCAACGCGAAGGTGTAGACGAGGCCGTCGTCGCTGACATCCCACGACTCGGCCAGCAGACCGGTGATCGAACCGTCGGCTTCCAGCTTCACGAGCGTTTCGTACACGTTGTACAGCAGCACTTGCGGGATGGCAGCGGCTGGGCTCGACGTCAGGTCGAGGGTGGGGGGCTCGAGTTGCAGGCCGATGACGACCGAGGTCTGGGCCGATGCCCCGGCTGCCGTCGTGGTCGTCCCCTGGGCGGTGGTCGTGGTCGTGGCCGGCGCCGTCGTCGTCGCCGTCGTCGGCGCCGTCGTGTCGTCTGTCACGGCGCCGGAACAGGCGGTCAGCACGACGGCGAGGACGGTCATCAGCCACGGAGTGGTGCGTACCCTCATCGTTCCTCCAACGCGGATGTCGTGACTGTAGGCGCGATGCGCAGTTCGTGGTCAGCCCGCGAGCGTTCCGTCGAGCCGCGGGATGGAGGCGACGAGCCGCTGCGTATACGGCTCTGAGGGCCGGCGGAACACCTCGTCGACCAGGCCGCGTTCCACCACCCTGCCTGATTCCATCACGATCACGCGGTCGCAGATGCGATGCACGGTGGAGAGGTCGTGCGAGATGAAGACCATGGTCAGATCGAACTCCTCTTTGAGGTGGGCGAGCAGGTCGAGGGTGACCGTCTGCACGGACATGTCGAGGGCGCTCACTGGCTCGTCCGCCACGAGGATGTCCGGGTCCGGCCCCAGCGCGCGGGCGATGGCGATCCGCTGGCGCTGTCCGCCCGAGAACTCGTGCGGGTAACGGTGGACGACGTCTGCCGGGAGCGCCACCGCCTCGAGCAGTTCGCGGACGCGTTGGCGGTGGTCGCCGCCGATGCGCAGCGAACGCAACGGCTCGGCGATGATGTCACCGATCCGCATCCTCGGATCGAGCGATCCCATCGGGTCCTGGAACACCATTTGCACGATCCGATGCAGTGGGCGCAGGTCACGTGTCCCGACCACGTCGATCCCGGCGATGTCGATCGAGCCCGAGTTTGGTCGATCCATCCCGACCAGCAACCGCGCCAGCGTCGACTTGCCCGAGCCCGACTCGCCGACGATCCCGAACGTCTCGCCGCGGCGCACGTCGAGACTGATCCCGTCGACCGCCCTGATCACCGGAGCCGGCTCGGTCAGTCGGCGCCTGCGCAGCGGATAGATTCTCACGACGTCGCGGGCTTGGATGATCAGCCGGGAATCCTCTGTGGACGGGGGCTTGACGGGGACCTCGCCGGTACGGCTCATGGGCGGCACCGCCTCCACCAGCCGGCGGGTGTGGGGATGGGCCGGCTCGTCGAAGACACGGCGCGTCGGTCCGCGTTCCACGATCCTTCCCTGCTCGATCACCAGCACGTGCTCGGTGATCCCCGCCACCACCGGCAGCGCGTGCGTGATGAGCAGGAGGGCGGCGTCCGTGGCCGCGAGCCGGGAGCGGAGGACCCGGAGGACCTGGGCCTGGACGGTGACGTCGAGCGCGGTCGTCGGCTCGTCGGCGATCACCAGCGCCGGCCCGCACGCCAGGGCCATGGCGATCATCGCCCGTTGCCGCTGACCTCCTGACAGTTCATGAGGGTATGCCCTAGCCCGCCGTTCCGGGTCGTCGATTCCCACCTCGGCGAGGAGTTGAACCGCCTGGATGTCCGCCTCCTGCCGGGACAAGCCACGATGGATGCGGAGGGGTTCGGCCACCTGCCGGCCGACCCGCATGACCGCGTTCATGGCCGTCATCGGCTCCTGGAAGATCATCGACATGGCGTTGCCACGGTGGACCGTGAGGTCCCGGTCCCGGCGCCCGACCAGGTCGACGCCATCCAGCACGATCCGACCCGTGACGGTCAGGCTGTCTGCCAGGAGGCCCATGATCGACAGGGCGATGAGCGTCTTGCCTGCGCCCGATTCGCCGATCAGGCCGGTGCGGGATCCAGCCTCCAAGTCGAAAGACACGCCGTCGACGAGCGTGCTGCGTCGCGAGCGCACCGTGAGATCTGCGACCGAGAGCAGCGTCATGTGCGACGGACTTCCAGCCGCGGATCGAGCGCATCCCGCAGCCCGTCACCGAGCAGGTTGAATCCCAGCACGGTGAAGGCGATGGCAAAGCCCGGCCACACCGCCAGGCGGGGAGCGAGCTGGATGAAGGTCTGGGCGTCTCGCAGGCTCCTGCCCCATGACGGACGGGGCGGCTGCGAGCCGATGCCGAGAAACGACAGCGCCGCCTCCGCCAGGATCGCCAGCGCGAAGAGGACGGTGACCTGGACGATCAGCACCGAGGCGATGTTCGGGAGCACGTGCCGGATGAAGATGTACGTTCGGCCGCGGCCGTAGATCCTGGCGGCCGACACGTAGTCGAGTGCGAACACGGTCAGTGCGGCACCTCGGGTCACCCGGGCCACGATCGGGACGTAGGCGATCCCGATCGCCACCATCGCCGCCCCGACACCGGGGCTCACCGCCGCCACGAGCAGGATCGCCAGCAGCACCGGAGGGAAGGCATAGATCACGTCGGAGATGCGCATGACGACGTCTTCGATCCAGCCGCGGCGCGCGGCAGCGAACGCTCCCAACGGGATTCCGATGATCACCGCGATGCTCACGGCGAGGATCCCGACGAAGAGCGCGGTCTGCGAGCCGACCATGATCTGGGAGAGGAGGTCGCGTCCGAACTGGTCTGTGCCGAGCAGATGCCCGTCGACGCCGAATCCCAGCAGCCGTTTCGTGGGCGAGACGCGGGTCGGGTCGTGCGGCGTCCAGAGGAAGGAGATCAACGCCGTCGCGATGACCAGTCCGACGATCGATGCTCCGGTCACCAGGTTGACTCGCCGCCAGCGTCTCATCGCCGCACCACCCTGGGATCGATGAACCGGTAGGCGATGTCGACCAGGAGGTTGATCGTGAGGATGAAGGCCACGATGACGAAGGCGCCGCCCTGGACGAGGAGCAGGTCACGGCGGGTGATCGCCTGCAGGAGCATCGAGCCCAGTCCGGGGAGCACAAAGACGCTCTCGATCACGACGGTCCCTGCCAACAGCGCCGCGAACTGCAGCCCCAGGATCGTCACGACCGGGATGGCGGCGTTCCTCAGCCCGTGGCGCCACAGGGCGGCCGACCAACTCAGGCCCTTGGATCGGGCGGTGCGGATGTAGTCGTCGCGCATGGTCTCGAGCACCGCCGAGCGGACGTAGCGGGTGATGATGGCGCTCTGGACGATGGCGAGCGAGAGGGCCGGGAGGAAAAGGGCGCGCAGTCCCTGTCCCGGCGAGTCCCAGCCGGGAAAGCCGCTCGCGGGGAACCAACGCCGGTTCACAGCCAATGTGCTGACGAGGATCAACCCCGCCCAGAAGGCGGGGATCGCCAGCCCGACCTGGCTGAAGGTGGACACCACGGTGTCGCCCAGCCGGCGGTGCCGGGAGGCGGCGTATACGCCGGCGGGGAACGCGATGAGCATCGTCATCACCATCGCGATGACGGCGAGGGGGACAGTGATCCTGAGCCGGTCGGCGATCTGAGGGGCGATCGCCTGACCGGAAAACACCGAGACACCGAGTTCGCCGCGGACGGCGCTCGCCAGCCAGTCGACGTACTGGACGGGGATCGGCCGGTCGAGACCCAGTTCGATCCTCAGGGCCTCGACCGCCTGAGGCGTCGCCTGCGTCCCGAGCATCACCAGGGCCGGGTCGCCGGGCAGCACCGACATCACCGAGAACACCAGTGCCGACGCCACCAACATCGAGAACAGGTACACCCCGACGCGCCGCAGTACGTACATCCTCTGCTTGATACCACCGTGACTCTGTGCAGGGGGAGCGAGCTCGTCGGTCCGCCGCGGGATGTCCCCCCGCCCCGGCCCGCCGCCGCTACTTCCCCGCTGTGTGCGGGGGGAGAGAATTTCATCTTCTCCTCCTCGTGTGCGGGTGCGGTGTGGGGCTTGACCCGCTTTTCTCCTCCTCGTGTGCGGGTGCGGTGTGGGGCTTGACACGGTTTTCTCCCCCTCGCGACCGAGCGCAGCGAGGGAGTGCTGGGGGGAGACAGCCTCGCCGCAGGCGAGGCAGAGGGGGGGCGAGCGTCAGCGAGCCCGTTGGCCTGGTGGGTTGCCAGATCAGCGCCTCTCCATCGGCGAGCTGGTTGGGCGCCCACTGCGGCATCGGTCGGATACGCTCACATCGTGCGTCTGATCCTCAACTTGATCTGGTTGGTCGTGGCAGGCATCGAGCTGGCCATCGCCTACGTGCTCGCCGGAGTGATCCTGATGATCACGATCGTCGGGATACCGTTCGGGGTGCAGGCGTTCAAGCTCGCCGGTTTCGCATTGTGGCCGTTCGGGCGGGCGGTGATCAAGACCAAGAGTGCCGGCTTCGTCGCCGGCCTCGGCAACGTCCTGTGGGTGATCCTGGCGGGATGGTGGCTCGCCCTCGCGCACATCCTCACCGGTCTGGCCCTGTGCCTGACGATCATCGGAATCCCCATGGGCATCGCCAACTTCAAGATGACCGCCCTCGCGTTCGCCCCCTTCGGGCGTGAAGTGGTCGACCGATCTTCGCTCGACCGGGTCCCGGAGGACGCCTTCACCGTCCGGTCCTAGGCTGGCTGCCGTGCCCGGCCTCGACGACTACCGCCACTTGTTCGATCTCACCGGTCGGCGCGCCCTGGTCGTCGGCGCGGGCGGCGGCATCGGCC
>CAZCRP010000131.1:0-7900 GCA_964501055.1 uncultured Acidimicrobiaceae bacterium | reverse complement strand
GTCTGCAGGCCATTCCGCAGCCGTTGGATGGACGCCCCGGCGGCCTGCAACAGCGGGAGGGCGATCCCGTCGGTCTGATCGAGCAACGCTCCGACCAGGTGGAGGGGCGTCACGGCGGGATGGCCGGCCTGGTTTGCCCGCTGCTGGGCGGCAACGAGCGCGGCGCGACTCTTCTGGGTCAGCCGCTCGAGATCCATCGCATCGTCCTTTCGGGAAGTGTCAATAAATCTAAGCGCGCATCTATCAAACTTATTCCTGGGTGTTCTCGAGCGCGGCGGCGATACGTCGCAGCAGCACGACGTCCTCGGGATCCGCGGCAGGATCCGCCTCGGCGTCGGGACCCCGCATCCGACGCTGGAACCCGTTGTAGGAACGGACGACCAGGAACATCACGAACCCGACGATCACGAAATTGAGCATGGCCTGCACGAACGCCCCGACCGATCCGACCACCATCCCGGTCTCGGGATCGGCGGGTCCGAACGTCCAGACGGACTCGAGGCCCGAAAGGTCGAACACCATGGCGATCAGGGGGCTGACCACCCGCTCGGTGAACGCGGTCACCACCGAGGCGAACGCCACTCCGAGCACGAACGCCACGGCGATGTCCACCAGATTGCCGCGGTTGATGAACTCCTTGAACTCCTGAATCACTGGGCTTGGCTCCTATGCCGACGGTTGCTTGCGCGCAAACCTACCGGCGACCACCTGCGGTCGCGGGACCAACTTGCCTCCGCCTAGCCTGTGCCAGTGGACATCGGGCAACGACCCTTTCTCGCAACGATCGATCAGACCCAGCACGGCGACCGCATCACGGTTGAGATCGCGATCGGGTTTGCCGGAGAGATCCACCGCGGCTCCGCCGAGGGGTTCGCCGACCCGCAGCATCGCGCCAGAGTGGTCGGTGAGGCGACCCTGCGGGCGATCGAGCATCTGGCGGGCGATCTCACCGAGTTCGACCTGAGCGCGGTGGCCACGTCGGACCTCGGTCCGGTACGGATCGCGCTGGCGCAGGTGCGAGAGGCAGGCTGGTCCGACTATCTGATCGGCTCGTCGCTGGTCCGCGATGGCGACTCGGCGACCGCCACCGCCAAGGCGGTGCTCGACGCCGTGAACCGCCGCATCGTCCGCCCCCTGTGACGTTCGTCGCTTCCCAGCGGTTTGACTAGTCGCAGAGATGTGGTACCTTGCACACCATGGTAGCCAGTGGTGCCAGGAAGTCGGGGCAGGGTCGCTCATCCAACGACCGGCCGAGTGCCGAACGGACGACCCAACTCCTCAAGGGCGTGCTCGACATGTGTTTGCTGTCGGTCATCGCCGAGGAGCCCAGCTACGGCTACGAGATGGCACGCAAGCTGACCGAGCGCGGCCTCGACCTGACGAGCGAAGGGGCGATCTATCCGGTCCTCAGCCGGATGCAGCGCAACGGGCTGATCGACGGCTATCTGGTGGCATCGCCCGAGGGCCCGGCGCGCAAGTACTACCGGATCGAGCGCAAGGGGTCGGAGACGCTGGCGGAGTGGTCCGCGGCGTGGCGCGCCCTGACCGAGGGAGTGGAGAACGTGCTGCAAGGAGGTACGGATGAGTGAGAGCGGCGACCTCGCCCGTATCGCTGCCGACTGCGACCGCTACTGGCGGGAGAACGGCGTCCCCCATCGGGCCCGCGCGGCGATGCGACTCGAGTTGGAACAACACCTCGCCGAGGCGGCCGCCAATGGGCGTTCGGCGGCGGCGGTGGTCGGCCCGAACCTGGCGCGGTTCGCCGAGGAGTGGGCCACGGGACAGGGATATGGTGACGTGACGACGTCATGGGACGACATCCAGACCGGAGCCGCAGATCAGCGGCGCGTCAACCGACGCACCGTCACCACCTACGGACTGGGCGTCGTCGCCCTGATGGCGGGCGTCATCGCAGGCAGTCTCGCCCAAGGAGGTGAAGCGGTGGACAACGAGAGTTGGCGGTGGGTGTGGACCCTGGTCGCCATCGGGATGGGGATCGGCGAGATCTTCACCGCCGGGTTCTTCCTGCTCCCCTTCGCCATCGGGGCGGCGGCCGCCGCCGTGCTCGCCTGGCTGGGGGTGGCCGTGCTCGCCCAATGGCTGGTCTTCTTCGGAGTCTCCGCCATCGCCTTCGCCTATCTCAGGAAGTTCATCGACCGTCAGGACTCCCAGCCCCAGCCGCGGATCGGCGCCAACCGGTGGCTGGACGCCCACGGAGTGGTGCTGCAGGACATCGACCCCCACGGTGGGGTGGGCATGGTGCGCATCGACACCGAGGAGTGGCGGGCGATGTCCGACGACGGCACCCCCATCGCCACGGGCACGCGTGTGATCGTGACCGGTGTGCAGGGCTCCCGCCTCGTGGTGAGCCCGCTCGACGACCAATGACGAAGACGAAGCGGAAAGAGAGGTAGGCAATGGACGCAGTGGTATTCCTGCTGTTCGTGCTGGCAGTGGCGGCGATTCTCGTCGCGGCGGCCGGGTTCCGGGTGGTCAGGCCATTCGAGAAGGGGCTGATCGAGTTTCTCGGCCGGTACGAGAAGACGGTCGAGAGCGGCCTCCGGTGGGTGATCCCGTTCGTCAAGCGGATCATCAAAGTGGACATGCGCGAGCAGGTGGTCGACGTCCCACCCCAGGAGGTCATCACCAAGGACAACGTGGTGGTGACGGTGGACGCCGTCATCTATTACGAGCCGACCGACCCGGTGAAGCTGAAGTACAACGTCGGCAACTTCATCCTGGCGGTGACGAAGCTCGCCCAGACCAACCTGCGTAACGTCATCGGCGACCTCGACCTCGACTCGGCGCTGACCTCCCGCGAGGTCATCAACGCCAAGCTTCGTCAGATACTCGACGATGCGACCGACAAGTGGGGCACCAGGGTGGTGCGGGTGGAGATCCAGCGGATCGAGCCGCCGGCGGACGTGACCGAGGCGATGCACCGCCAGATGAAGGCCGAGCGCGACCGGAGGGCCGCCGTCACCGAAGCCGAGGGCGAGAAGCGGGCGGCGATTCTCCGCTCCGAGGGCGTCAAGGAGTCGCAGATCCTCGAGGCCGAGGGTCAGGCGGAGGCCATCAAGCGAGTCGCCGATGCCGACCGGTACCAGAAGGAGACGGTGGCCGAAGGCGAGGGTCGCGCCATCGAGCGCGTGTTCGCGGCCATCCACAACGGTGACCCGACCCCCGACCTGATCGCCATCAAGTACCTGGAGACCCTCGGCGAGGTGGCCGAAGGCCAGGCCACCAAGATCTTCCTCCCCCTCGACACGAGCGGGGTCCTGGGAGCGGTGGCCGCCATCGGCGAGATGTTCCAGGAGAACGGCAGCACCCCGACCCCTCCCGCCCCCCGCCCCACGTGATCTCCTGAACCCAGGGTTCAGGGATACCGTGGCGGTAGCTGGGAACCCACGGTTCACCCGCAGGGGCGAACCGTGGGCTCAGGAGTACCGTGGCGGTAGCTGGGAACCCTGGGTACGCCGCGCCCCTCAGCCGGCGGTGCGGAAGCCGGTGTGGCCGGTGGAGGAATCGGGGGTGGCGGAGGTGCGGGCTGCCACCCGGTAGCGGTTGCAGTAGGAGTGGTGGCACAGGTACGAGCCGCCGCGCATCACCTTGGCCGTGCCGGTCGGGGGACCGGGCGGATCGAGACGGGTCTCTGGCCGGGTGGCCCGATGCCACTGGGTACTCCACCAGTCTGCGCACCATTCCCACACGTTGCCCGCGGTGTTGAAGAGGCCGAAGCCGTTGGGCGGGTAGGCGTCGACCGGTGCCGTCCCCCGGAACCCGTCGGCACCGATGTCCACCGTAGGAAACGTCCCCTGCCAGATGTTGCAACGGTGCTCGCCGTCGGGCACGAGATCATCGCCCCACGGAAAGCGCCTCCCGACGAGTCCCCCGCGGGCAGACTTCTCCCACTCGGCTTCGGTCGGGAGCCGGTTCCCCGCCCACTCGCAGTAGGCGACGGCATCGTTCCACGACACGTGCACCACCGGATGCTCCCAGCGGTCTTCGACGGCTGATCCCGCACCCTCCGGTGACCGCCAGGTGGCCCCCATCACCCCCAACCACCACTCGGCGTCGGGAACCGCCCCCACCACCTCGCTGCCGGGCGGGACGAACGCCCGGAAGACGAACGACCATCCGAAGCGTTCGGCGTCGGTGACATGGCTGGTGTCTTCGACGAACTCGGCGAACTGGCGATTGGTGACGGCAGTGGGCGAGATCGCGAACGTACTCACCTCGATTTCGCGCACCGGGCCTTCGCCGTCGCCCACTACGACGTCCGGGTCCTCACTCCCCATCCGGAAGGATCCGCCGCGGATCGGGATCATTCCCGTCGTGTCCGACGCCCGCCGGGTCGCACGATGCGTCGCCGACGTCCCACGTCCGGAGCCAGGAGAGCAGCACGGTTTGCCCACACCAGAGGTCACGGCACTGATGCTATCCGACCCACCCGGACCGGTTTGTTGACAATCCGCGACCCCGTCCGCAGGTGGCCGCCGGGTCCCCGTCGAGTCACCCATCCAGACCCTCGCCGTCGATCTCGACCGGACCGAGTCCCTCCCCCTCGACCGTGCGCAGGATGACCGGGGACCCCGCCCGTCGCTTCGGAATTCCCGACCGGGGACTCGTGAAATCCGGATTCGTGGCGGACTTGGTCGTCTTCGACCCGGAGGGCGTCATGGACAACGGCACCTACCGCGATCCGTGGCGCGCCCCCTCCGGCATCGTCCACGTCTTCGTCGCCGGACGCCCGGCGGTGTGGGACGGAGCGCCGCTGGCCACCACCGCCGGACGGGTGCTCACCCGAGATGACAAGTCAGCCGGCGGTACGGTCCATCGAGGCGAGGACGGCCGGGCCCACGGTTCGCCCGCGGCGAACCGTGGGCTCAGGAGTACCGTGGCGGTAGCTGGGAACCCTGGGTACGCCGCGCCCCCTCAGCCGGCGGTGCGGTCCATCGAGGCGAGGGTGGCCTGGACCTCGGATGGTTCGATCGGCGGGTAGAAGATCATCGTGAAGAGGTCGCAGCGGTCACCGGGCTGCTCGAACCAGCCCACCACCCACGTACCGTCGTCGAACGGACCGGCCACCGCCCTCGCCCCGTCGATGAACACCTCGCCCCGATCCCCCGGCCACTCCTCGAGCGGGAGCGTGCCCCGGATCAGGGCGATCGCCAGGTCGCCCTCCTCGTCGAGCCAGATACGGACGCTCGTCCCCGCCACTTCGACGTGGGGATCCCGCGGGATGTCGTCGGGGTCGAAGGTGTCGCCCGCCACCTTGGCGGGCAGGGCGTCGACCCGGTACGGGGGCGGTGCGCACTCGGACGGGAAGGTGGTGGTGGTCTCCTGGACGGTGGTGGTCGTCGTCACGACGGTGGTGGTCGTGGTGGCAGGCTCGGTGGCGGGAGAGCACGCCGAGAGCAGCAGGATCACGGGAGCGAGGCGGCGCATGGAGGCGCAGGCTACCGGCGGGTCACATCCGAACATCGTCGCCCGGGCGGCAGGGAGCCAATTCCTTCCATAGAGTCGGAGGAGGCGACGGAGAGATGATGACCAGCAAGCAGCGTGCCGCGGAGTCGATCGCGGCCAACCGCGACGATCTCGTCGAGATCAGTCACTGGATGTACCACCACCCGGAGGTGGCATACGAGGAATATGAGAGTTCCGCGCGCCTCGTCGAGTTTCTCCGCCGGCACGGGTTCGAGGTCGAGTACCCGGCGTATGGGCTCGACACGGCCTTTGCCGCCCGGGTCGGATCGGAGGGACCGCAGGTGGTGATCTGCGCGGAATACGACGCCCTCCCCGGCGTCGGCCACGCCTGTGGCCACAACATCATCGCCGCCGCCGCGGCAGGCGCAGGGGTGGCGCTGGCGCCGCTGGCCGACCAACTCGGAATCCGGCTCACCGTGCTGGGCACGCCGGCGGAGGAGCACTTCGGAGGCAAGGTCGACCTTCTCGACGCCGGCGCCTTCGACGATGTGGCGGCGGCGATGATGATCCACCCGGCGACCGAGGACGTCGTCGATCCGAACGTCATCGCGGTGGCGCACATCGATGTCCACTTCCACGGCAAGGAGGCGCACGCCTCCGCCCACCCGCAACTCGGCATCAACGCCCTCGACGCCTTCGTGCAGGCCTATGTCAACGTGTCCACGCTGCGCCAGGCGATCTACCCCACCGACAAGATCCATGGAGTGGTCCGCGAGGGGGGACACGCCCCGAACATCATCCCTGCCTACACCCGCTCGTCGTGGTACGTGCGCGCCGCCGCCCGCGAGCGGCTCGACGAGCTCTTCCCGAAGGTGGTGGCGTGCTTCGAGGCCGCCGCCCTCGCCACCGGCTGCCGGGTCGAAGTCGAACACGTCGGCCACGTGTACACGGAGATGGTCAGCGATCGCACCCTGGTGGAGTACTACGCCGCCAACACCGCGAAGCTGGGACGCCCCATGATGCGGGGCCGGGATCTCCCTCCCAGTCAGACCGGCTCGACTGACATGGGGAACGTGTCACTCGTCGTTCCGACGATCCATCCGATGCTGGACATCCACGCCACCCCCAACGTGAACCATCAGCCGGAGTTCGCCGCCCACACGATCACCGCCGACGGCGATCGCGCCGTCGTCGACGGTGCCACCGCCATGGCGTGGACCATCATCGATGTGGCACAGGACGACTCGTGGGACCGGTTGGGCTCACCTGTCGCCTGAGCATCCGTCAGGCCATGGCGAACCGTGCCTCGAAACGCTCCGCCTTCTGGATGATCTCGGTGGGGAGGGCCATGATGCGGTCCTGCAGCTCGGCGGCACGGGCGCTGAGGCCCGTGAGCCGTCCGACCCCCCACTGGGCGAGGAGTGGCATCATCACGTGGTCGTGGTGGATGCGCAGGTTGTAGACCCCCGCCTTGGCGATCTCGACCGACCGGCGCAGGTATCCGGGGATCCCCACCCCCGGCATCTGGAAGTTCGAGAACGTGCTCAAGATCCCCTCCAACGCCGCTGTCGGGTGATCCTCCAGCATCTTCGTCATCACACCCTTGTAGAACAGGAAGTGGTGGTTCTCGTCGGAGGCGATGTGCTTCATGAGCTCGAAGGCGGTCTCGTCGTCTGCGATCTTGCCGGCGTTGCGGTGTGACACCCTGGTGGCCAGCTCCTGGGCGGAGGTGTAGGCGAACAACTCCGCCGGATGGTCCCAACGCGGCTCCCAGCCGGTCGACATCGTGGCCATCCGATCATCTTCCAACTCATACGGGTCACAGTTGCGGCTGGTGAGGAGATAGCTGCGGATGGCGATGGCGTGCTGGCCCTCCTCGGCCGTCCACAGGTTGTTCCACTCCCGCCAGATCGAACCCTCGGGCAGGTAGCGCTCGAGCGTCACGTGGTAATACGGCAGGTTGTCCTCTGTCAGCAGGTTCAGCACCAAAGAGGTGCGGGCCCGCTCGTTGAGGGTGGCCTGAGACTCGTTCCACGGCTCCTTCACGAAGCTGCGGCCCTCCTCCCATGGGACCAGGTCGTGGAAATACCACGGCTTGCGACGTGCCCGGTGCTCGGCCAGGAGGAGCTCGACAGTGGGTTCGACTGACTCCAGCAGTTCGAAGTGTTCGCTATAGGCCATCGCATGTGCTCCAATCGGTCGACGAGATGTCTCGACCTCTGCTCCAGAGTAGGGCGATCCGAGCCGCAGCGAGTCCGTGTCAGCCGTACGCGCGCATGTAACCGTCGCGACTTCCGACATAGATCTTCCCCCGCCACACCGCGGGAGAGGACTCGATGCAGCCCTCGGCGGCAGGAATCGACCACTCGAGCACCGGCGTGCGCGGGTCGTCGAGGCGGTAGCTCCTGAGCTCGGGCCGCTCACACGTGCCGACGATCAGCCGGCCGTCGACGACGGCCGGGGACGACCAGGC
>CAZCRP010000130.1:0-7930 GCA_964501055.1 uncultured Acidimicrobiaceae bacterium | reverse complement strand
AGATCCTGCTGTTCAACAACCAGATCTACGGGCTCACCAAGGGCCAGTACTCGCCCACCTCCGAGGTGGGAAAGCGAACCAAGTCGACACCGGCCGGGTCGCTCGACTACCCGTTCAACCCGGTCAGCCTGGCGCTGGGGGCCGAGGCGAGCTTTGTGGCGCGCACCCTGGACATGGATCGGAACCACACCATCGAGATGCTCGAAGCGGCCCAGGCCCATCGAGGTTCGGCGCTGATCGAGATCTACCAGAACTGCAACGTCTTCAACGACAAGGCGTTCCTCCAGCTCACCGGGAAGGAAGAGCGGGTGTCCAACCGCATCGACATGGTTCCGGGGCGACCCATCGTCTTCGGGGAGAACGACAGCAAGGCGGTGGTGTTGCGTGATGGCCGGTGCCAGATCGTCGACCGCTCCTCCGTGACCGACGGCGAGATCCTGGTCCACGACCCGACCCGGGACGATCCCACCATCGCCTTCGGGCTGAGCAGACTCGCCCACGGACCATACGGGCCGACTCCGCTGGGGATCTTCCGTCAGGTGGAACGGGCCGTCTACGAAGAGCAGATGTCCGCCCAACTGGTCGACGCCCAGGCGCGCCGCGGTCCGGGAGACCTCGACTCGCTGCTGACGTCGCTCGGGACCTGGGAAGTCGAGTGAGGCGTCGGGACGGCACCGCCGGGTGAGTCAGCGCTGCGGCACCAGCTGGCGGTAGGCGAGCACGCAGAAGAAGAGAACCACGGGGACGATCGCCATCGTCGCGGACCCGGCGATGTCGGCGTGATAGCTCACCAGCAGTCCGATCAGCACCGACAGCACACCGATGCCGGCCGCAGTGGCCATCATGGTGGGAACCCGCCGCACGACGAGGGCGGCTGTCGCCGGCGGCCCCACGAGGAGCCCGAACACCAGCAGGGTGCCCACGGTCTGTGACGAACCGACGATCGCCAGCGTCATCAGCCCGAGCAGCAGGGCATGCGCCATTCCCGGCCGCAACCCGAACAGCTCGGCCTTCTGCTCGTTGAACGACAACACCAGGAAGTGGCGGTAGAAGATCACAGACAGTGCGATCGACCCCACGGCCACGCCGGCGATGAAACCGACGTCGTCGGTCGTGACCCCCAGCACATCCCCGAAGAGCAGGGTGGTGAGGCTCCCGGTGTACGACGGCAGCCGCGACACGAGGATCACCCCGAGGCCGAGCATGCCCACGAACAGCAGGCCGATGCCGGTGTCCTCGCTGAAGGTCGTCTGGCGATGGACCAGGTTGATCCCGCCGATCATCACCAGCGCGGCGAGCGCCGCGCCGACCACCGGTGGGATGTCGAGCACGATGGCGAGGGCGATACCGGGGATGACCCCGTGGACGAGCGCGTCGCCGAGGAAGGTCATGCCGCGCACGATCACCCAGGTGCCGACGACGGCAGTTGCCACCGCCGCCAGCACTGCACCGGCCGCAGCTCGCTGCTGGAAGCCCAACGCGAACGGCTCGATCAACCACTCCATCGGGTGACGCTACCTAGGCGCCGAGCGCCGCGGCGAGCACCTCGGCGTTGTGGCGCAACATGCTCAGCAGGGAGTCCCCGGGCGTTCCAGGCTCCCCGAGCGAGTCGGTAAGGATCTCGACGACGGTCACCCCCTCCACCTCGCCGGCAATGGCGTCCAGCAACCCGCCGGGATTGATCGTCTCGGCAACCAGCACCGTGACACCGGTGCGGCGGATGACCTCGACCAACTCGGCGATCTGCGCCGACGAGGGGGCAGCCAGGGTCGATCCGCCCGGGATCGCGACGCCCACGATCTCGAACCCATACCGGACCGCGAAGTAGCGGAGCGAGTCGTGGTTGGTGACCAGCTTGCGTCGTTCGTCCGGGATGGTGGCGAGGACCTCCGCGACCTCGGCGTGTGCCTGCTCGAACCGGGCGGCAGCCGCCTCGGCGGGTGTCAGCCAGTCCGTTGCAGCGTCGATCTCCCCCAGCACCGTCCCGAGTTGGCGCGCCGCCGCCGCCATCCGCAGCGGGTCCATCCAGACGTGCGGATCGAACGCGCCGTGCGCATGGTCGCCGTCATCGGCATGGTTGTCGTCGTCGTGATCGGCATCGTCGTCGTCGTGATCTGCCGGGTCGTCGTCATCGCCGTAGGGGATCGGATCGACGAGCGGCGACAGTTCGACGATGGCGACCCCGTCCGCCTGCGCCGCGTCGAGCACGTCCTCGAGCGCCTCTTCGAGTCCCAGCCCCCAGGCGACGACCAGATCTGCCTGCCGCAATCGCACCGCGTCGCGGGCGGACGGTTGGAAGTCGTGCGGATCGGTCCCGATCGGCATGAGCACCTCGACGGTTGCGGCGTCACCCACCACCCCGGCCACGAGGTCACCGGCGATCGAGGTCGTCGCCAGAATCGTCAGCTGCCCCGCGCCGCCATCGCTGGAGGTGGTCGTGACCTGGGAGTCTCCGCCCTCCGGTGCGCACGCTCCCAGGAAGAGGGAGGCGGCCACCATTGCGGTTCCCGATCGCTTGATGAAAATGAGAATCGTTTCTAACATGCTGCAGGCAACGTATCAGACCCGGGGAGAACCGTGCAAACACTCGACCAGCAAGTTGGCCAGCGCCTCGCGGCCCACGGCATCCGCTACACGAAGGGAAGGCGCGCCGTCGTCCAGGCACTGCAGAGCGCAGAAGGCCCTCGCAGCGCGCAGGAACTCTTCGACCGACTCGACCTCCCGCTCTCCTCCCTCTACCGGTCGCTCACCGCGCTGGAGCGGGCGGAGGTCGTGATGCCGCACCACGGCGCACGTGGCGTCACGCGTTACGAGTTGGCCGAGTGGGCTTCCGGTCACCACCATCACGTCGTGTGTGAGTCCTGCGGCGTCGTGGACGACGTCCATCTCGATCCCGCGCTCGAGGCCGATCTCGAGCGACTGGTGAGGGCGATCGCCGGCTCGATCGATTTCTCCCCCCGCGGTCACGCGCTGGAGGTCGAGGGTCGATGCGGGGCATGTCGATGAGCGCCGTCACCGGATCCGGGGTCGTCGCCGCCTACAACGGCAAGGTGGTGCTCACGACCTCAGACTTCACGATCCCCGAGGGTGCGATCACCGCCCTCATCGGACCGAACGGGTCGGGCAAGTCGACGCTGCTGGCGGTGCTGGCCGGACTGCACCCCGTGAGCGCAGGCACGGTCGAGATCCATCCCATCGAGGGTCGCCCGCGACGGGTGGCGTTCGTGTTCCAGACCACCAAGGTCAACGACACGCTCCCGGTCACCGTGCGCGAGGTCGTTGCGATGGGCCGCTATCCCACCACCGGCCCCCGCCGGCGCTTCCGGGACGAAGACCAGCGGATCGTCGACGAGGCTCTCCGTCGCATGGGGATCGAGGACATCGCCAGCCGGCACTTGAAGGAACTGTCAGGCGGGCAAAGACAGCGTGTGTTCGTTGCCCAGGGTCTCGCCCAGGATCATGACATCCTCATGCTGGACGAGCCCATGACCGGCCTGGACATGCCCAGCGCCCGCGCCATCGACTCGGTCATCCACGACGAGCACGCCCGCGGCTGCACCGTGGTCATCACCACCCACGACCTCTCCGAGGCCCGCGGCGCGGACCATGTGATCCTGTTGTCGGGCCGAGTGGTGGCGGCGGGACCGCCGGAGGAGGTCCTCACCGACGCTCACCTGGCCGCGGCCTACGGTCCGAGCCTCCTCCACCACGACCACGGCGACCCGCTCATCGACGACCCTGCCCATGTCACCGAGCAGCGCCACCGCCACCGGCAGATGGATATCTGAGTCCCGGTCGCACCAGAAGTCCGCTCAGCCGACAGCCACCGGACGGGACTGCCATGATCGGGCCGTGTCATCGAGGGAGAGCGAAACCACCATGATCGAAGCGATCACCGCCCGCCTGCCGCGGGTGCTGAAACTCGAAGGGCCGGTCCACGGCGAGATCGCGGCGGACGCCAACGCCACGACCCAGGCCATCCTCATCACCGCGGTCGCGGCCCTGATCGCCAGCCTCACCGGCGGCGAAGGCGGGCTCTTCGCCCGGCTGATCGGCGCCGCCGTGTTCGCCCCTCTCGGACTCTTCATCTGGACAGGGATCACGTTCCTGCTCGGCAAGATGTTCGGCGGGACGGCCGACTACATCTCCCTCCTGCGGCCGGTCGGATACTCCGCCGCTCCCTACTCGCTGGGCATCGTGCCGTTCATCGGGCCGCTCGTGGGAGTCGTGTATTCAGCCGCCATCCAGGTCAAGGCGCATCAAGAGGTGAACGGCCTCTCCCAGGGCGCCGCCCTGGCGGTGGTGCTCATCCCGCTGGCGATCCTGATCGGCCTCACGTTCATCCTCGCTCTGCTGGGTCTGGCGCTCCTCGCCGGCCTCAGCGGAGTGGGTAACTGATCACGTCAGCGCCACCAGTTCCAACATCGAGTCGTCGAACCAGTGGATCTCACCGTCGGGCATCATGAGGGCGCGATCAGGTCCCAGGCGCGCCACGAAGTCGGTGTCGTGGGAGACGAGCACGATCGTCCCCTGGTAGACGGAGAGTGCCCCCAGCAGCGCGTCCTTCGCCTGCGGATCGAGATTGTTGGTGGGCTCGTCCAACAGCAGCACATTGGGACGCGACGTCATCAGCATGGCGAGCGCCAGCTTGGTCTTCTCGACCTTGTCGGACAGGAGGAAGTGGCCCAGAAGCGAACGCAGCTGCTGGTCGGGGATCCCGTTCGAGACCGTCTTGACGTGGTCGAACACCGACGCTCCCGCCAGGATCTGCTCGTGCTCCTGGGCGTAGTACCCGAGCGAGGCGTGGTGACCCACCACGACCTCACCCAGATCGTGTGACTCGACACCGGCCATGATGCGGAGCAGGGTGGTCTTCCCCGCCCCGTTGAGTCCCATGATCAGGAGCTTCTCGCCCCGCTCGACGGCCACGTCGACGTCGACGAACACGAGGTTGTCGCCGAACGACTTCGCCAGTCCCACGCCCTCCAGCGGAATTCGCCCTGACGACGCGGGCTGCGGGAAGCGCACGCTGACGTTCTTCCCGCGTGCCTGCACCTCGACGAGGTCGCGTTTCAAACGTTCGGCCCTCGTCTCCATCGAGCGGGCCCGACGAGCCATCTTCTCCGTCGAGCCGCGGAACCGACGGACGTTCTCCTCCAGCGACTCGATCTTCGCGAGCTGGTGCTTGCGTTCCTTCTCCCGCTGTGCCCGGCGGCGGTCGCGCTCCAGCAGATAGAAGCTGTAGTTGCCGCTGTATCGCTCGATCTGATGGTTCTCCAGCGCCAGCACCGAGGTGATCGCCTCGTCCAGCAGCGGCAGATCGTGCGACACGACGAGCAAAGCCCCACGGTACGAGCTGAGGTACTCCACCAGCCATGCCTTGGCGTCGAGGTCGAGGTGGTTGGTCGGCTCGTCGAGCAGCATCACATCGGTCTCGGCGAACAGGATGCGGGCGAGTTCCACGCGCCGCCGCTGCCCACCGGACATGGTCGCCACGGACTGCGTCAGCTCGTCGTTCCCGATGCCGAGGTTGGCGGCGGTCCGCTTCGCCTCCGCTTCGGCGACGAAGCCGCCCTTGGCGTCGAACTCGTCCTGCAACCGCGCGAAGCGCTGGATCGCCCGGTCCCGTGCCTCGCCGTCCAGCCGTTCGATCTTGCGCCGGGTCTCCTCGATGCGATGTTGCATTGCGCCGATCTCCCGGGCCGCCAGGATCCGTTCCAGGGCGGTCATCCCCGGATATTCGAGATCGGGGAGAGCCGCCTCCTGCGAGAAGTAGCCCAGGTTGCCCGAGCGGGTCACCGTGCCGGAGGCCGGGGATCGGTACCCGACCAACGTCCGCAGCAGCGTCGTCTTGCCCGCCCCGTTGCGTCCGACCAGTCCGATCTTGTCCCCTGGCTGCACGCTGAAGTCGGCCCCCTCCAACAGGACTCGGGGGCCGACTTCGAGACGGAGATCACGGACGATCAGCATGCGGACGTCGCCACGATAGGGGCGGGCAGGGGGGAATCGGCAGCGGTTTTCGCCCGGCGGCCGGGATCGACGCGGCGGCGCGTGGCAGGGCCCCGGCGGCTAACGCGACAGCACTGTCGCCAGCGCGTCGACGATGCGGTCCACCTGTTCGTCGCCGATCACCAGCGGCGGGCACATCACCAGCGAGCTGCCCAGCGGCCGGACGATGACTCCCTGCTCGAGGATCCCGTCGCGATCCTTCGTCGCGTCCCGATGCTCGGGAAGCTGCACCGCCCACACCGCCCCCGTCCCACGCACCTCGGTGACGAGCCCGTCGCCGTGGAGCGCCCGCAACCCGTCCCCCAGCCGGCGTTCGATCTGCGGGACGCGCGTCAAGAGCTCTTCGTCCTGCTGAATCGCGATCGCCTCGTTGCCTGCAGCGGCCGCGAGCGGATGACCGGAGTAGGTGTAGCCGTGGCGGAGGACGAAGCCCTCGTTCGCCAGCAGGGCGTCCGTCACGCTCGGACCCACGATGACGCCTCCCAACGGGATGTATCCCGACGAGGCGGCCTTGGCGAACGTGATCATGTCGGGTTCGACGCCGTAGTGCTGTGCCCCGAACCAGGTGCCGAGCCGGCCGAAGCCGGTGATGACTTCATCGAGGATCAGATAGGCGTCGTGCTGGTCGCACAGCGCCCGCAGTCGTTCCAGGTACCCCTCCGGCGGTGGGAACACCCCGCCCGCACCCTGCAGGGGCTCCGACAGCACGGCCGCGATCGAGTCGCCACGCTCCTCGAAGAGCCGCGCCATGGGCTCGATGTCCTTGCCCGCCACGTTCACGACATTGCCCACCAGCTCGCCGAAGCCCTCCTGGTTGACCGGAATTCCCTGCGCCGAAGTGCCGCCGAAGTTGGTTCCGTGGTACCCGTGCTCGCGACTGACGATGAGCGTCTTGTGCGGGCGCCCCGCCTCACGTTGGGCGATGCGGGCGATCTTCATCGCGCTGTCGACCGCCTCCGACCCTGACGAGGTGAGAAATACCCGGCCACGCTCGAACGGCGAGAGCCCGAGGATGGCGTCGGCCAGCGTCTCGGCCGGGGGATTCGAGAACGGGGCGAAGGTGTGATAGCTGGCGAGCGCCCGCGCCTGGGCGGTGATGGCTTCGATCATGCGGGGATGACCATGGCCCACGTTCATGTACCACAGCGACGCCATGCCGTCGATGTACCTGCTGCCGGTGGTGTCCCACACCTCGGCGCCCTCCCCGCCCACGATGGTCACGAAGTCGGTCAGGCGGGGCGGGCTGAAGGGATGGAGGAAGGCACTCATGGTGACCAGAAGCTAGTCGCCCGTCTGCCACCACACCGTCGCCAGCCGGCGAACGTCGTCCCCGATGGTGAGATGGCCGTCCGTTTCCACCACCTCCGGCTCCAGCAGGGGCCGGAGTTCGCCTCGTCGCGCCGGGGGGAGCACCAGCCGCCGCCCGTACAGGTCTTCGATCTCGTCCCACGACTCGAACCAGGTCCCGCCTGGCCGCTCCCATCGCAGCAGCTCCGGCTGGATGCCGAAGAGCTCCTCGATCACGGCCACCAGGTCGTCGGCGGTGGGACCATCGGGCCGGTCGAGTCCGTGGAGTGTCCGGTAGTAGCGGCCGAGCGGCGTCCACGGATGCGTCTCGGTCAACTCCAAGACGACGGCACGGCGGGCGCGGTCGTCCATCGCCCGGAGAAAGCGACCGATGTCCCCCACGTCGTACACGACGTGGGCTGCCATGACGACATCGAATCTCTCGAGGGGGGGCGTGTCCGGCCACTCGGCCTCCACCACCTCGTAGCCGGCACCGAGCTCAGCCGCCTCGTCGCGGAGCGCCGCAGCCATGTCAGGGGACTTCTCGATGGCGGTCACCGGGTGTCCCCGGGCAGCCAGCGGCAGCGAGGCGCGGCCGGTGCGGTAGGCGGCCCAGAGGTCCGTTCCGCGCCGG
>CAZCRP010000129.1:0-7932 GCA_964501055.1 uncultured Acidimicrobiaceae bacterium | reverse complement strand
ATCTGAAACTCGTGAGGGGCCTTCCAGCACTCGACGAACACGTGGATCCCCTCCCCTTCGAGGAGGCACTCATACTCGAACAGGTGAGTCTCAGACACGAGGGGGCCAATCGCGACGCTTTGTCTGAAGTCGACCTGATTATCCGGCCGGGCGAGCAGATTGGTATCTGCGGGCCGACTGGTGGGGGCAAGACCAGCCTCGTCGACGTCATCACCGGTCTCTTGGAGCCGACCGCCGGTCGGATCACCGTCGACGGCCACGACCTCACAGATCACGTTCGGAGTTGGCAACGGAGTCTCGGCGTGGTTTCCCAGGTGGTGTTCCTGGTCGACGACACCCTCCGAAGAAATGTGGCGCTTGGAGTACCCGACGACGAAATCGACGAGACTTCTCTGACCGAGGCCATCGAGTTGGCCCAACTCGCCGAGTTCGTCGCCTCGCTGCCAGAGGGACTCGACACGACGGTCGGCGAGCAAGGCGTCAGGATCTCAGGTGGGGAGCGGCAGCGTATCGCCATCGCCCGAGCGCTCTATCAGAGGCCCTCCGTGCTCGTCTTCGATGAGGGAACGTCGGCACTCGACAATTCCACCGAGGCCCAGTTGATGACAGCCATCGGGCATCTCAGGGGAAGGCACACCGTCATCCTGGTGGCGCATCGGCTCTCGAGCATACGGAATAGCGACCGGGTGGTCTTCGTCGAGGAGGGGCGAATACGCGGTGAGGGGACGTTCGACGATCTCGTACGCGACAACGACCGCTTCCGAGATCTGACAGCCGCGCTCTGACGACGACGGAGGGTGGACTCGAAGCTGCCGAACTCCACCACCTGGCGTAGGGAACGAGGACGCGGGCTCCACTGCAAAACAGTGGCCACACTCAAGTTGACCGTCCGGCCGGCCCCTGTACCACTTCATCCTGTTCCTCCAGCCCAAACTGCATGCGACGCAAGACCTCCCAGACATTTGGCCTGAGCACGGCGAGGAGGTTCCGTCCCAACCATGTCGGTTGCGCTGCGGAAGGGACACGGACTAAGCCGCCCCGCTCATAGTCGATCGCGAATACCGAATACTCCGGATCAAGCATCGTCCAGACTGCCTCGAACGTCGAATGACCAGCGCGCTCCCAGTGGGAGGCCTCATACTCGAACATGATCACACCTGGAAGCGGGACGCTTGGGCGCAGGCGCAGAATGCTTCCAACGATCTCCGCCTCTGCCCCCTCGACGTCGATCTTCACCAAGTCTACGAAGCCAAGCCCAAGTCGTTCGACGAGATCTGGATAGCTCACGGTCTTGATCGACACGGTCATGTCGTGGGCCGCGCCAGCAGGCGACAAGTGGTTGAGAGAGGCCTCTGAGCACAGGACGAACTGCCGCTGCCCCGACGAGGCTGCGACGGCGCACGATTCGATGATGAGATTGTCGCCCAAAGCGTTCAGTTCGTGCATGGATCGCAGCCGGTCCAGCATGCGTGGGTCTGGCTCGACAGCCACGACGCGACCCCTCGGTCCCACACGAGCACTGAACATGAGGGAGTACCACCCGCGATTGGCACCAATGTCGATAGCTGTCATGCCTGGACCGAGGTATCTGCTCAAGAGGGCAACCTCGAGAGGTTCGTCCGCGTATGGGGCGACGTAACGGAGGTCGGTGGGCAAGAGGGCGAGCGCCCCCCAGGATGTCTGCAGTCCGAGTGGCGAGTTTCTGTTCAGCAATGTCATTGCGCGGCGGACTCGGCCCCGAATCGAGCGGGGCAGGGGAGCCGTCAGCGCGGCGGCGCGATCGAGTACCGGCGAGTCAAAGCGCTGACGACTCTCGTGCGTGCCACGCCTGAGCGGTAGCAGCCGCCTGGCTCTTGTCCTTGTTATCGGCGGTAGCGGTCGCTGGCCAGCTCGACCAACAGCCGGTCGTCGAATTGCCGAAGCCAGCAACCGAAGGAGTTCCCTCGCAACGCTCGCCGTCGGTCCGGCCTTGATTGCCTCTCCCAGAGCCCGCACTGCCAGAGACCGACTGCCTTCCCGCCGTTCCATCACAGCGATGCGCCTCCAGCGAAACGCCCTGGCGCGCCGGTGCACTCGATAGAACTCGGGATGCGTCTCGAGAAGGGCATAGCTGTAGTCGAGACGAGCGGAAGGGGAATTGAGGACGCGCAATCGGTCATCGCTCCCGACCAGGTACAGCGCTGACCCGGTGGAAACAAAGGTCAGCCCTTGCCCGACGATCCTGATCCACCACTCGACGTCTTGGCAGGCGAGGAATCGTTCATCGAATCGCAGACATTTCTCGCGCCGCACGGTGGTAGCACCGAGATGCGGCGTGAAGGTATCGACTGCCCGATCGAGCCTCTGTGGAACGCGGGATTCGGCTTTGGGTCTTGTGACCCAACTCTGGCCGACGACGACGACGTCTGCGGATTCGTGGAGTTCCGCCGCGACCTGCAACCGAGTCGGTGCGAACTCATCGTCGCTGTCACAGAATCCGATGTGGTCACCTAGGGCGAGGCTCAGACCGATGTTGCGAGCAGCCGCCGGCCCGCCCGAGGTCTCCCTTCGTACGAGCCGCACCCGCCGATCATGCGGGACCACGATCGGGCGGGCGCTGCCGTCGTCGACCACGATGACCTCGAAGTCGTCGAGTGTCTGGTTGAAGAGCGATTCGATGGCGCGGTCGAGGCCGGACTGGTCGTCGCGGCATGGAACGACGATCGAGAACTTCACGCAGACCCGAAAACTGGCACCCGGCGTTCAGCCGGTCGAATAGGCATCAGGGCACCCGTTCAGCTGCGGTACGCGCAATCAACGATGCCACGGCTGCACCAACCTTCTCCATTGAATGTCTCTCCGCCATCGAGGAGTTCCACTCCGCCTCTGATCCACCAGCACTCAGCACTGATCGCCCTGCGCGTGCGAGCGCCTCCACATTCCCGCTCGGAACCAGGGCGGCATGACGGCCGCCTTCCGTTGCTTCGCGCACGGGCGGGATGTCGAACGCGACGACCGGCACTCCCGCCGCCATCGCCTCGATGACGGCGGTCCCGAGCCCCTCGGCGAGAGAACTGAACATGAACAAGTCGGCCGAGGCCAGAAGCACGTCGACGTCCTCACGGTATCCCAGCAGATCGACCGAATCCTCGAGGCCCAGAGTGACGATCTCCTGGCGGATCGCCCGGGTGGCGTCCCCCTCACGGCCGGCGATCGCCAAGTGCGCATCAGGCTCGGAATCTTTGATCTGCCGGAAGGCTCGCAACAACAGGACCTGGCCCTTTTGGGCTGCCTGACGACCGACGTTCACGATCAGCGGGCCGGTCTCGGGAAGCCCGAACCGGGACCGGTCGGGCTCCACGCTCACCATCGGCACCCCGCGAGGGATGACCGTGACGTGAGCCCGGTCGATCCCCATCGACTCGCAGTTCGTCTCGGCGGCGTCTTCGGAGATGGCGCGGTACCAGACATGACTCTGTCTCCCGATGCGAGCAGCGACGCGGCGTAGGAAGGCGGCGCGACGGGTGTCTGCACCCGGCTGGAGCTCCCGATGAAGGCGTTCGTCGCCAGTCAGCGTCAGCGTGGAAAGGACCGGTACGCCTGTCCCCGTCGCGGCCAACTGACCGACGAGGTTGCCGGTGAAGAGACTCGTGTGGACGATATCCGGGCGAAACGACCGGATCAGACGTCGCACGCGCCGCGCCGCCTCGGGCCAACTCCACGCCGCCGCCGACGATCGCAGGCCGAGCCAGACGACGTCGACCCCATGAGATGTCAGACGCGCCTCGAGGTCGTCGTTCTCGAAGAGCCGCACGACGAGGTTCACGACCGAGGGATCAAAGTGGGTGATCTCCCGCACGAGGCCCTGTTCGGCCCCGCCGGAACCCGCCAACGAGTTGATCACATGCAGCACCCTCATCGTGGATGACTCCGACCACTCTGAGACTCCCCGCCGTTCTCAGGTGAGGGGTTCACCCTCCCTCGTGCCCGCGGAGTCGCCGCCGTATGAGGGCTTCCAATCGTCCCCCCGTCCGCATCTTGCGGACGAACAACGGACCGGCGTCGCTGCGCTGGACCGGAACTCTGTGCAGCCGATACACATCGGAGTCGGCCGAGAGGCCGGGTCCGCTTCCCACCGTGGCCGAGTCGTACCGAGCGCGCACGAGCGGGTCGGCCTTCGCCGACCATCGTCCCCACGGATACGTGAAGTGGCGAGGGCGAATCCCGGTGCGGTCCTCGATCAAGTCGTTCGACGTGTCGAGTTCGTCGGCGATGCGGTCGACGGAGAGAGCCGAGAGATCGGGGTGGGTGTGCGTGTGGGCACCGATCGTCACCAAGCCGGTGGCAACCATCTCGTTCACCTGACCCCACGTGAGCGGGCGAGCGGCGGGGTGACGAGGGTCGAGGGGTTGGCCCGTCTCGACCGGACGGGTGGTCAGGTAGAGCGTGAAGGGGATCTTCTGCTCCCGCAGCAGCGGGAAGGCGTGTCTGTGAACGTCGGCAAACCCGTCGTCGAACGTGAGCACGAAGCGGCTCGCTGCCATGGGATCGCCTCGACGGTCAATCGCCGTCTCGAGATCCACGATTCCGCCGTGGGTCCGCATCCAGTCGACTTGGCGGGCGAACGCCTCCGCCGGAACCTCCATCTCCCGTCCGAGGTCGGTCCCCACCTGGTGATAGATGAGCACGCGAGTTCCGGCCAGCCGCGGCAGGGCAAGATCGACCAGGGCGAAGGCCGACTTGGCGGCGACCCTCGCCACGGTCACTCGGAGGACCTGGCGCGTGCATGACGGACGCGTCGTGTCCGGCGGCCACCGCGGCGGGGACGGAGGCGTCCGCTCCGCGCAACGATCAAAGCCACCGCCGACACGGGGGCACCCAGATCCGCCAGATCGCTCATCGCCTCCTGTATCTGTCGACGCTGCGTGGTGCCTGACTGGGCTGCCAGAACCGCCATGTCGGAGCGACTGGCCACCGCGTCCGCCGACGGATCCGCCACGTCGGGAAAAACCAGAATCACCAAGTCGGCGAGTTCCCTCGCCTCCTCGACCACCGAGGCGAATGCCAATCCCGCCAGCGCATCGACCGGATCGGTGCTGAGCGCACCAGCCGGCACGAGCATCAGGTTCGGTACGACCTCGGCGCGGTCCCAGAGCATCCGCTTGACCGCCGACCGATCGGAGCCCGATCCTTCGCTGGTGCGGAGAATCTCCACCAGCGAAGGACCGGCTTCCGTGGTTGTGAATCCGCCTCCGAGGTGCGTGTCCACCAGGAGCACCGACCTTCCCGTCACCGCCACCGACGCAGCGAGGTCGACCGCCAAGTGGTGGACATCCCGGGCGCCGGCGCCAACCCCAGCCACAGCGAGTGTCCCACCTCTGAGCATCGCCCGATCCACTCGAGTCCGCAACGCCTGAACCTGCGCGCGCCTGGCGTCACCGGCTGCGCCCGCATACCAGTTCGACCCCGACCGCGAACGCCTGCTGCGCCGGGCGACTGACACCGTCGCGACCCCAGGCAGGTCATCCTCGGAACGGATCGGCTCGTTGATACGCTCGGCTGCGACCACCGTCCCCGTCCCCATCAAAGCTCCGCCGACTAGTCCGACGAGGGCGGCCAGCAGCGGCGAGATCGGACCCGACGACCGATCAACGACGAATGGCGCGCCGACGAGACCCTCTTCCCCCGCCTCGACTCGGCGCAGAGCGACGGCAATGTATTGGGATTCGAGGTCTCGCAGCCTTCGCTGCAAGACGAGCATTTCCAGCCGATCTTGCGTCCCTTCGGCGCTGCCGCTTGGTAACGCCGCCAGTTGCGCGCCGACAGATCGGAGCAGTTCATCGACGATCACCAACTCTTGTTCGAGTGCGGACCGCTCGGTCTGCTCGAGATCGGGGTTGAGCAGTTGTGCGCCGAGCGACACGGCCTGCTGGGCCGCACGATCGAGCTCGGCGCGTAGCGCGCCTCTCCGCGCCTCGACGACGGGATCCGTCTGTTCGCCCTGCAACGCGACCAGGCTCGACTCGACGAGGGCAATCTCCTCGGCGAGCGCTTCAAGCAGAGGCACGAGTTGCTCCTCGGCGGTTTCGGTGGGACGTGCCGAGACGTACACCGCGCGAAGACCGATCGCGGCGTTCATCGCCTCCTCGGCGGTCTGCCTGACGGCCACGAACCGAAGCACGCCCAACACTCGATCCGCCTCGACAGAGGCAGACGAATCGTTTGTGAGTTCGGCGTTCAGCACCGAACGAGCCTGCGCTTCGATGCTCGAGAGCCGCTGCACGAAGGTTTCGTCCTTCTCGTCGGGCAGGCGGAGCACCGACACCGGGGCCACCGCCTCAAAGCGAGACTCGATCCCGGCGTTGCGAACCTGTGCGGCGCCCACCGCCACCGCCGCGCCCAAGAGCGCCGCCAGAGCGACAACCCACCAGTTGGCCTGGAGCGCTCGAAGAAGGTGACGCATCGACACTGCCGGCTCAGGCCGGGGCGCGCAGCGCCTGGCCCACGAGGTCATCGAGCACGACTACCTCCCCGGCGACCCACTCGTGCCATGCCAACGCCATCAGCACCTCGCGGATGGCCTCGTCGTCGCCCTCGTGGGCGAGTTGCTCCAACAACTGGATGGCGTCGTACAACGTGGCGGCACCGGGTGCGCGCGCAGATGCCAGGTTGATCTGAGGATGCGCCGAGGGTCGCAGCGCGCCCCGCGAAAGACGTTCGACCTTCTTCTCGCCGGGTCGCGCACCGGTGACGACGACCTCGATGTCCCTTCCGGGGACCAGGCCCGCCAGGCGGATCATCCGTCGGGCCAGGTCGCCGATACGCACGGGCTCGCCCATGTCGAGCACGAAGATCTCGCCGCCTTCGGCCAGCGCCGCGGCCTGCAACACGAGTTCCACGGCTTCGAAGTTGAGCATGAAGTAGCGCAGCATGTCAGGGTCGGAGACGGTCACGGGACCCCCCGCCTGTATCTGACCCATGAAGGTTGGAACCACGCTTCCGCGGCTACCCAATACGTTGCCGAATCGAACGGACGCGAACACACAGTCGCCGCTTCGCCGAGCGGCGTTCTGCGTTGCCATCTCCGCCACCCGCTTGGAGGCACCCATGACGCTGGAGGGCTCCACTGCTTTGTCAGTGGAGATGAGGACGAAGCGCTCGACCCCAAAGCGCCGAGCCTGCTCGAGCAGATGCATCGTTCCTGTGATGTTTGTCTTCACGGCCTCTGCCGGGTGGGCTTCGAGGATGGGAACGTGCTTGTGAGCGGCGGCGTGGAAGACGACTTGGGGTCGGACAGCCTCGAACACCCCGCGAATGGCGTTGGCGTCACGAATGTCACACAGCAGTGGGCGCGGTGTCACCGCCCGGCCGGACCAGCAGAGCATTGCCTCGTAGAGGTGTCCCTCGTCGTGGTCGAGCGCAACGACCTCCGCCGCCCCGAATTCCAACACCTGGGAGACGATCTCGGCGCCAATCGTCCCACCCGCGCCGGTCACCAGAACCCGCTTGCCGGACAGGACGCCACCGACCGCCGCAAGGTCGGTACGAACGACCGGGCGGGGCAACAGATCGGTCAACTCGAGGTCGCGGACGTCCCGCAGACCGCCACCTGCCGCGGCATCCGGCCGCATGTCGCCGAGCAGGGTCAACTTGACGTCGATCGCCACGCACAGATCCACGACGCGGCGGACGACCACATCCCCGGGCGCCGCCGCGACGATCACTTCGTCCACGGCCAATGCACGGGCGATGACGGGAAGGTCGTCGATGTCACCGATGACCTGCAGACCTGCGAGGCGCCGCGGTCCCGCCGTTCCGTCTGTGGACACGAATCCGAGCACTCGCAGCGGGCGCCCTCTCTGGTCGGATCCGCGCCGGGCCAAGTCGGCCGCCGCCCGACCGGTGCCGACCACGAGCACAGACGAAGGTTCGGCGACCTGGCGCCGATAGAGC
>CAZCRP010000128.1:0-7984 GCA_964501055.1 uncultured Acidimicrobiaceae bacterium | reverse complement strand
GACCGGCGGCGTGGTGGAAGATCGGCGCGCCGTCCTGCCACACGAGCACGACGCCGCTGAACTCACCGCGCGCGGCGCGGTCGTCGAGCCAGCCAGCGAGGGCGTGGGGGTCCATCGCCGGGAACCTAGGTCGGGTGAGCGACATGCGCCAGGGTCTCAGCGAACCGAGGAGGGGTTCCTGTGCGCCCCATCGGGCCGAAGACCCCAGACCGGCGTCGGTAGGGTTGAAATGATGGCTGTTCGTTCCGCCTCGCCGCCCACCGATACGGGGGCCGACCCGATCGAGGGTGCGCGCACCCTGATCGCGCAGCGTCGCTGGTGGGATGCTTACCAGGTGCTCAGTCGCTTGGATGCTCGGGCGGCGCTGGGAGTGCCGGGTCTCGAGGAACTTGCTGTCTCCGCCTTCCTCTGCGGCAGGGCGTCGGAGAGCAGGCAGGCATGGTTGCGGGCGTATCAGATTCACCTCGAGCGCGGCGACCCGAAGGCTGCCGCCCTCTGTGCCATGAGGATCGGGTTCGGTCAGATCAGCACGGGGGAGATCGCGCAAGGCTCGGGATGTCTGCCTGCCTCGTTGACGAGCTGCGGCGCCTGGGTGGCTCACGCCTCGTCACTCCTCCCGGACGCCGAGGAAGGTGTGGAGCACGGCTACCTGCTGATCCCGGTCGCCTATGAGCGGTTGGCCACTGGGGGCGACCTCGATGCCGCCGCTGCCGGCTCGGCACGGGCGGTGGAGACAGCCCGCAAGTTCGACGACCGGGACCTGCTGGTCCTCGGTCTCACGATCCAAGGGCGGGCCATGGTGCGCTCGGGGTCGCTCGCCAAGGGAGTGGTCCATCTGGAGGAGGCGGTGCTGGTCGTCGAGACTGGAGACGTCTCCCCGCCCATGGCGGGAATCGCGTTCAGCTCCGCGATCGAGACTGCATGGGAGGCCTTGGATCTCGAACGGTTCGGGGAGTGGACCCGGGCGTTTCGGCTCTGGTGTGAGCGCCAGGAAGGGATGGTTGCCTTTCAGAGTCGGTCACTGGCCTATCAGGCGACCTTCGACCAACTCCAGGGCCGGTGGGACGAGGCGCTAGACGCGGCCGCACGCGCGTGTGACGACCACATCGCCGATGCCGATCCTGCCGCGGTCGCCAGCGCGTACTATCGCCAGGGTGAGCTCTTGCGGCTCAGGGGCGAGCGACAGGACGCCGAGCACGCTTTCCGGGAAGCCAGTCGGAGGGGACTCGATCCCCAACCCGGTCTGGCACTGCTCCGTCTCGCGAACGGTGACGTCGAGGCAGCGGCAGCATCGATCGATCGAGCGCTCGGGGAGGCACAGAACCAACTGACTCGAGCCGCGATGCTCCCGGCCCACATCGAGATTCTGCTCGCGGCGGGCAACACGGCGGCTGCGCGCGAAGCAGCCGACGAACTCGAGGAGGCGCCCGATGGGCACAGGACACCAGTCCGAGAGGCAGCCGCCCACCACGCCCGAGGGGCCGTTCTCCTCGCTGAAGGAGACCCCCGCGCGGCTCTCGGGGGGCTCAGAGTGGCGGCTCGGGTCTGGAACCTCTTGGGTCTGCCCTATGAGGAGGCGCGCACGAGACGGATCATCGCCGAGTGCTGCCGCATGGTGGGTGACGATGACGCGTCATCCCTGGAGCTGGGCATCGCTCGTGGCATCTTCACGGCGCTTGGCGCGGGGCCGGACGTGGTGGGAGTCGACTCTCTGCGCGCCGCCCACCCGACCTCTGCTCACGGGCTCACCAAGCGCGAGGTCGAGGTGCTGCGGCTGCTGGCGCAAGGGATGACCAACAAGGAAATCGCCGAGGAGTTGATCGTGGCGATACGGACGGTGGACAGCCACGTCCGCAACATCCTCACCAAGCTGGGAGTCGCAACCCGTTCGGCGGCAACCGCGCTTGCGTACCGCCAGAACCTTCTCTAGGTAGTCCTACCGAGGCTCGAATGCCGCCAAATGGAGTGTTTCGCCGACGACAGACACCGGCCGGTCCCGTACGTTCACGAGACGGCAGCAAAGGAGCAGCATGTTCGGCGACAACAAGGCAATCGCCAGCTTCTCGGTGGACAGCATCGAGGACGCCGAGAAGTTCTACGGTGAAGTCCTGGGGGTGAGCGTGGAGGGCGATTCTGGTGCTCTCTGGCTCCATCTGAGCGATGGTTACGACGTCCTGGTCTACTCCAAGCCGAACCACCTTCCAGCCTCCTTCACCGTTCTCAACTTCGTGGTGGAGGACATCGACGAAGCGGTCGATGGTCTGCTGGAGCGAGGGGTGAGGTTCCTCAGATACGACGACCTCGGAACCGACGAGCGGGGCGTCGCGCGGGGACCTGAGCGTGAGCTCGCCTGGTTTGTCGACCCGGCCGGCAACAACCTGTCGGTCGTTCAGTTCAAAACACCCCTCGTCGCCGATGGAGGTTCCTGATGCCTTGGTCGGCTGCCGGCGGTCCTGCAGTCCTCTTCCTTGCACCGGTCGTCTTTCTGGCAGGCGCCCTGGCCCATCCCTTCGTGCGTACCTACTTGGACACCGCCGTGGTGGCCGACGCAGTGGTGTCCGCCCCCCGTCGCTGGGCGGGGGCGCATCTGACGCTGGCTGTGGGAATCGGACTTGTGCTGATGGCGGCATTGGTGATCCGCCGGCGGTTACGCGAGGCGGGCGAGGAGCGGTGGAGTGAGAGAGGCACGACCTTGGTCGTACTGGGGAGCGTGCTTCTTGCCGCCGTCGTCGGATCGGAAATGACCCTGACTGCGGTCGTGACCAGCGGTGGCGATGTGCGCCTGGTACTGGAGGAGGCGGAAGCGCTCAGCTTCCCCCTCTTCGGGGTTGGCGCCCTGTTGTTCGCATCCGGCTGGCTTGGTTTCGCGGTCGCCTTCCACAGGGCTCGGCTGCTCGCCGCGACGTCCAATCGTGCGGCGATCGCTGCGATGGTGGCGATCCTCGTCGGTTTCCTCGTGCCGCAGACATCTGGGACCTATGTCTATGGGACGGCACTTGTGGTGGTGTGCTGGCTCGTCGGCTACGACATGCTCACCGCTGGCTCACGCAGCTTCGGCCATCCTCCTCGAGTGTGACGGGGTCAGCGAAGGCTGGTGGCGCGAACGAGGGGCGGCGGGCCGCCACCCTTGGCGGGAACCGCATGGACGCGCAAGGTCAGCACGAACTCAGTCAGACCGCCGGTGCGGCGATACTCCAGCGTTCCCCCCATCGCCTGGGCCAATTCCCGGGAGATCCACAGTCCCAGGCCCACCGATCCATGATGGGGGGAGCTCCCTGACCGCCGATAGGGCAGGAAGATGGTCTTCTCGTCTTCCCGAGGGACGCCCTCTCCGTCGTCGTCCACGATCACCTGGACCGACTCGCCCGTCGATCGGGTGGTGAGACGGATCGAGGGGCCGCCGTAGCGCACGGCGTTGGAGACGAGGTTGCGGAGCACTTGGCGGACCCGGAGACCGTCGGCGGCCGCCGGTGGGAGGTCGTCTTCGGCCCGCACGATGAGATTCACCCCGTCACCCGAGAATCGACGAGCCGTAGTTGTCACCTCGTGGTTCAGGTCGACAGCATCACTCGCGACGGTCAGCGCGGCGCCTTCGACCCTGGTGGCGACGAGCAGGTCCTCGACGATCTCGCTGGCGTCGACGGCCTGTTGATGCGCCAGCGTCACGAGTTCGATGGCCTCCTGCCGGCTGAGTCCGGTGTCGGTGCTCACGATCTCGGTGAGGCCCATCGTCCCGGTGAGGTTGTTCCGGAGCTCGTGGCTGACCGTCCCGAGCATCTGGGAGCGGTTGGCGTCGAGACGCGCCAGCCAACGGCTGACTCGCAACATCATGAACGCGAGCCCGCCCGTGATCAGCATCACGGCCAGCAAGATGCTGAGTGAGTCGAGCGTGATCGAACTGCTGTCGAAGTGCGCGATGGCATACCAGCCGGTGGCGTACGCGAGGAAGGCCACCATCAGCCGACCGGTGGCGAACACGACGGTGACCACAGCCAGGAAGGCGAAGAGGGCAGCGTTCACGACCGGCTCGTTCGACAGGACCATCACCGCTCCCCACAGGCTCACGTCGAAGGCGAGCATCGACTGCGGTGAGTGGATGCGACGCAGCCGGCACCAGAGGGCGTGTGTGCCGGTGAGGGCGAGCCCCGTCACATAGGGAACGACGAACCGCCAGCTGGCGCTCCAAGCGAACACGGTGAGATGCGCCAATCCGCCCAGGACCATGGCGATGCGGACCAGCTGATAGTCGTCGAAGAAGCTGTCCAGCACGGACCGTTGGCTGGCCTTGCCGCTCGCGAGAGAGAAGACAGACACGAGTACCTATCGGCTCGCCGCACGGTTCGCTCCATGGATTCGACAGAAGGCCGCGGAACTTTCGAGAGGCCAAGCCAGGCCTGCGAGCCGTCCGCTAGGGTCCTCGTCGGGCATCTCATCGACCGAGGGAGGGTTTCTAGATGACGAGAAGACGTCGAATCACGGGCGTATTGGCGGCGACGGCGCTCGCCATGAGCATGGTGCCGCTGATGGCACTGCCGGCGGCGGCGGTCTCGCAGCCGGAAGTCGTCGCAACCGGACTCAACAGTCCGTACAAGTTGACGCAGGGACCGGACGGCGCCATCTATGTCGCCGAAGCCGGAACGGGCGGCGCCACCTGTGCCACCGTCGTCGGCCCGGAGGGCGACGAAGTCGAGGCGTGCTCGGGCACGACAGGATCCATCACGCGCATCGCCGGCGGATCGCAGTCACGCGTCGTGACCGGGCTGGCATCGGTGTCGCTCGGTGACGAAGCCCTGGGGCCGATGGCGGTCGCGTTCGACCCGCAGGACAGGATGCATGTCGTGTTCGGCTTGGGCGGCGACGTCGAGGCCCGTGACACACTCGGCCTGGCGTCCCTGGGGACGCTGGTGCGGATCCCGGCCGTGGGTGACCCTGTCCTCGTGGCCGACCTGGCCGCCTTCGAAGAGGAGCACGACCCGGACGAGGCACCGGCAGGTCCAGACTCCAACCCCTTCGCGTTGACGTTCATCGGCTCCGATGCGCTCGTCGCCGACGCGGGCGGGAACACGCTGCTACGGGTGACGGCCGCCGGCACGGTCAGCGTGGAAGCCGTCTTCCCGTCGACCTTGGTCGACCCACCCCCGTTCCTTCCTATCCCCGGACAGATACCGATGGAAGCGGTGCCGACCGGGGTAGCGGTGGATGGCGGGACGATCCTGGTGGGCAACCTGACGGGCTTCCCGTTCGTCGTCGGTGCCGCCAGGGTGGCAACCGTGAGCAACGGCATCGTCGCGCCACTGCACACCGGCTTCACGAACATCGTCGACATCGCGGTGGCAGACGACGGCACGCTCTACGTGCTCGAGTTCGCATCCAACGGCCTGCTCTCGCCCGACGGCCCGCAGGCGGCGCTGATCGAGGTCCGCACCGACGGCACCCGCAAGACGCTGCTGTACGGCAGCGAGATCCCCGTGCCGACCGGCGTCACCGTCGGCTCCGACGGGATGGTCTACCTGTCTGTCTGCACCCTGTGCGGACCAGGTCAGGGCATGGTGTGGAAGGTCGATCCATCGGTGGCAGGGGACGCGCAGACGGCCTCGGCCTGTGACCCGGCCGACGTGCCGGGCAGCGGGTTCGGGGACATCGGGCCCAGTTCGCACCGTGAGGCCATCGACTGCGCCGCCTGGTGGGACATCGTCAGGGGATTCAACCCGACGACGTTCGGTCCCGAGCTCAACCTGACGCGGGAGCAAGCGGCGTCGATGATCCTGCGGGCGATGATGGCGGCCGACATCGCGATCATCCAGGGCGCGCCCGACGCCTTCGGCGACGATGACGGCTCGGTGCACGAAGCCGACATCAACGTGTTGACGGCGATGGGCGTGATCATGGGGAGGTCGGAGGGGATCTTCGATCCGCTCGGCAACGTGTCACGGGCCGAGATGGCCTCGCTCATCGCCCGGGCGTATGCCGTCGTCACCGGCGAGAGCCTGGCCGCCGGGGCCAACGCCTTCACCGACGATGACGGCTCGGTGCACGAGGCGGACATCAACGCGGTGGCCGCAGCCGGATGGGTGAACGGGATCGGCGGCGGATTGTTCAATCCGAGTGGCGATGCCACCCGTGCCCAGGTCGCATCGATGCTGATGCGGATGCTGTCGACCCTCGTCGACGAGGGCTTCGCCACCCCGCCGACGAGTTGAACCCGATGAGGTGGGGGACGTGCTCGTCCCCCACCTCATCCTCGCGTGTCCTGCGCGCGGTACGGTGAAGGGCATGGCAACCGTTTCTCCGGCCAGCCGACCGTGGGCGGTGGCCGCGGCAGTCGGCGGGCTGCTGATGCTCGTCGGGTACGTCGCGCTGGTCGTCGGCCAAGGGGATGTGCGGCTCTTCGACGTGCTTCCGTGGGCGGTGCTGATGGCGGTGGCGGCGGGGGCGGCGCTGGCGGGAGCGCGAGTCGGGGACCGGCGCATCGCTCGGAGTCTGCTCGTGGCCGCCGCCGTCCTCTACGCCCTGCTGGGCGTGGCGGCGTTGTTCACGATCGGTCTCGGCTTCCTCGTCGCGGCCATCGCCGCCGCGGTGGCGGCGATTCGCAGCTGACTAACCGATGTCGCGCAGCCGCGGCAGGAGGCCGGCCAGCTCCTCGGCGCGCGCTTCGGACGAGCCGGCAGCCAGCACGAAGATGATCTCGGTGACGCCGACCTCCGCGTGGCCCTCCACGATCCCCACCAGGTCGTCGAGGGGCGTCGGGAGCCGCAGCTGGACGCTGCGTCGGATCGACGCCGGGTCACGACCGACGTCGGCACAGTGCCGCTCGAGCACCGCAGAGAGCTCCGCCATCTCCTCCGGGCTCCCGCCGGCTGCGTTCCACACGTCGGCGTGCTCGGCCACGATGCGCAGGGTGCGCTTGCGTCCGCTTCCACCGATCCAGATGGGCGGATGGGGCTGCTGCACGGGCTTCGGCTCCGCGATCGCATCCTGCAGCCGGTAGTGGACGCCGTCGAAGGTCGTCATCGGCTCGGTCCACAGCGAGCGGATGATCCGGCAGGCTTCGTCGAGACGATCCGCCCGGGTTCCCACCGTGCCGAAGTCGAGCCCCAGCATGGTGTGCTCGTTCTCGGCCCACGCCGCCCCCAAGCCGAACTCGAGCCTACCGCCCGACAGGTGGTCGACGGTGACCGCCGTCTTCGCCAGCACCCCCGGATGGCGGTAGGTGTTGCCGGTCACCATGCACCCGATTCGCACCCTGGTGGTGGCTTCCGCCATCGCCGCCAGCAGGGTCCACGCTTCGAAGATGTCCCCGGTCGGATCGCCGCCGAGTGCCGCGAAGTGATCCATGTTCCAGACGTGGTCGAACCCGCCTTCGTCCGCGATGCGCCATACCGCCCGGAACTCCTCGATCGGCGCCAACTGTGTCAGTTTGAGCCCGTACCGCATGACCCCACCCTACGCAGGAGGGTTCCCCGAACCCAGGGTTCAGGGCTACCGCCGCGGTAGCTGGGAGCCCACGGTTCAGCCGCTCGCGGCGAACCGTGGGCCCAGGAGTACCGCCGCGGTAGCTGGGAACCCTGGGTACGCCGCGCCCCCTCGGTCGGCGGTGGTCATTGGTCGGCGGGGAGCCAGGGTGGGCGGGGGGTTTCCATCCGGGGGAGGGTGGACGGGACCACGTCGAAGCGGTCGGTGTCGTGTTCGTGCCATGCCCGCCATGCCTCCGTGAGCTCGTCCTTGGTCCGCGCCACGAAGTTCCACCACATCTGGATGGGCTCGCCCAGCGGCTCGCCGCCCAGCAGCATCGCCCGGCCGCCACCGTCGCCGGCGTCGATGCGGAGGGTCGTCACGCCCGCCTCCAGCAGCCCGATCCAGCCTGGCTCGATGACGTGGCCCTCGATTCGCATCGACTGGTCCAGCGGGACGAGCGCGTACTCGAACCGCGGGTCGGCCGGCACTTCGACCGTGCCGGCCCGCATCCGCAACTCCGCCCCCACCA
>CAZCRP010000127.1:0-8094 GCA_964501055.1 uncultured Acidimicrobiaceae bacterium | reverse complement strand
TGGCCGCCGCATCCCCGCCGCCCACGTCGGCGGTCGGGTCCGCCTCGGCGTAGCCGAGGGATTGCGCCTCGGCCAGGACGTCGGCATAGTCCCGACCTTCCTCCGTCATGGCGGTGAGGATGTAGTTCGTGGTCCCGTTGACGATCCCGAGGATCGCCGAGAGCGGCTCGCCGGCGAGGGACTCCGACAGGGGGCGGATGAGGGGGATTCCGCCTCCGACGGCCGCTTCGAACAGGAAGGAGACGCCGGCGGCGGCAGCCGCTTGGAACAGGGTCGGGCCGTCGGCGGCGATCAGCTCCTTGTTGGCGCTCACGACGGGCTTGCCGGCTTCGAGGGCGGCCAGGACCAGCTCCCTGGCCGGCTCCAGCCCTCCCATGACCTCCACGACCAGCTGCACGTCGGGGTCGTCGATCACCTGGCGCGGGTCGTCGGTGACGAGATCGGTCGGAAACGGGCGGACCTTGGTCGTGTCGCGGACGGCCACCCTCACCAACTCGAGCTCGATACCCGACTTGGCGGTGATGACCTTCTGATCCTCGATCAGCTTGCGCGCCAGTGTCCCGCCGACGTTGCCGCCGCCGAGGATGCCGATGCCTACGCGCATGCACACTCCTGCACATCGAATCGGGGCCCGAACGGACCACTTGACGTGCCCCCGGCAGGACTCGAACCTGCGCACCTGGTTCCGGAGACCAGTGCTCTATCCCCTGAGCTACGGGGGCGCAAGAGGAGCAGTGTACCCGTGGAGCTGACCGGGCTCAGCGGGCAGATCCGTCGAGACCGGCCGCGCGGGCACCGTCACCCGTCGTCCCGGGGGATCTCCAGGCCAACTGCGAGCGGCGCGGGTGTTCCCGGCCCAACACCACCGCCGCTGCGACGTCACCGATGACCGGAGCGAACTTGAACCCGTGGCCGCTGCCTCCTGTCACGACGACCAGGCGATCCCGGCCCGGGACCGAGTCGACCAGGAACCTCCCCTCCGGTGCGTCGCAGTAGAAACAGATCCGGGTGCGTTCGATCCTCGCGCCCGCCAGCTCCGGCACGGCGTGGCGAAAGAACCTCCGGAACTGGTCGACGACACGGTCGGGCACCGAGGTGACCTCCAGGCGCCGAGTCACTCCGGGACCGTGATGGCCGACCTTGACGAGACCTTCGTCTGAAACGGGCAACCCGTAGAACCCGGTCGCCTCGATGTCGAGCGCCCACACCGGCACCCCGGCGAAGCGGGAAGGGTCGGTCGGTCGCAGGTACAGGACGGGCTGTCCGGCAGGAACGAGCAGGTCGGCGGTCTCCGGTACGAGGGTGGGGGTCCAAGCCCCTGCGGCGACGACCACCCGGTCGGCGCGGAGCAGCCCGTCGTCGGCCAAGCCCACCCAGCCGTCACCGATGGCCGCAGCCCGTTCGGGGATGATGCCCACTCCGGCCTCCTCGCATCTTCGCTCCAGCAGCCGCACCGCCGCCGATGCGTTCACCCATCCGGCTGCCGGGTTGAGGTATCCGTCGACGAACCGGCCGGGCGTGAGGAATGGCAACTGATCCGAGATCGCCGTCCGGTCGAGCCGCACCGCGCCGCTGAGGCGGTGGAAGCTCGCCCCGGCGAAGGAGTCCGCTCCCATGGGCTCGAGGGTCAGATTGGCCAGCCCGACCGGGTGCAACAACCCCGTCTCCGACTCTGTGCTCCACCGGCGCCAGCCCTGCATCGCCTCGTCCGCCCACAGCCCGTGGAAGTCGTCGGCGGCGTAGTCGTTGCGGATGATGCGACTCGTGTCCTCGGAGGCGGCGCGGGGGTCGCGGGGACCGATCACCACCACCTGGTGGCCGCCGGTGGCGAGCGCCAGCGCCGTTGCGAGACCGAAGACTCCCCTCCCGATCACGACGACGCGCATGCGCCGACGCTATCGACTGTCACAGGTGTCCGGTACTCTCAGCGGCATGAGGAGCATATGGAAGGGCGCCGTGTCCTTCGGGCTCGTGACCATCCCCGTGGCGATGTACACGGCGACCGAGAACCGGACACCGAAGTTCAAGCAACTGCGCGGGACCGACCACTCGGCCATCCGCTACAAGCGAGTCGCCGAGAGCGACGGTGAAGAGGTGCTGTGGGACGACATCGTCCGCGGCTACGAGGTCGAGAAGGGCAAGTACGTGGTTTTCACCGACGAGGAGCTCGAAGCTGCGTCGCCGGACTCCGGGGCCAGGCTGGTCGACGTCGTCCAGTTCGTCGACGAGTCCGAAGTCGACGCCATCTTCTACAAGCAGACCTACTACCTGGCTCCCGAGAAGACCGGCGTCAAGGCGTACAAGATCCTCACCGAGGCCCTCACCGAGGCCGGGAAGATCGCGCTGGCCAAGGTCTCGATCCGGGAGAAGCAGCACATGGCGGCGTTGCGGGTGTCCGACGGGGTGCTCGTGATGGAGACGATGTACTGGCCGGACGAGGTGCGGGAGCCTGCGTTCGAGGAGCTCGAGACCGAAGTCGAGGTCCGCCCGGAGGAGGTCGCGATGGCCAAGTCGCTCATCGACAACCTCACCAGGGCCTTCGACGAATCCGACTGGGTCGATACGACCCGGGAGGCCGTCGAAGCGCTGGCCGCCAAGAAGGTGGCGGGCGAAGAGATCGTTGCTCCCGAGGCGCCGGAGCCCACCAAGGTGGTCGACCTGCTCGAGGCGCTCAAGGCGTCGGTGGAAGCAACGAAGTCCAAGCGGGCCGCCTCCTGAAGCGCAGCGTCACGGTGCGCCTTCGCGATCCCAGGTGATCTCGCCCGCCGGTGTGGCCGAGAAGCCCTTGAAGACCGGCGCCCGCAGCCGATGGTCCGCCGTCCATGCCGCGTACTCCACCACGGCCACCAACTCGGGCTCCACCCATCGCACCGGGGAGGGGACCAGCGACGCATCCTCCATCGGTGGTGGACCGAGGGTCGCGAGGTCTCCGAGCGCGGCGTGGACCGCCTGCAACGTGGAGTGGTCGAAACCGGAGCCGACCGCACCGACGTAGCGAAGGCGGCCGTCGCCGGTCCACATGCCGAGCGCCAACGAGCCGAACGTCGTAGTCCTCGACCCCGTTCCGCCCACCGCCCCGATCACCACGGCCTCACAGGTCTGGCGGTGAGCCGTCTTGCGCCAGTCGTCCGAGCGCCGGCCCGGGCGGTACTTCGATCCCAGCCGTTTGGACACGATCCCCTCCAGCTCGTGCTCCTGCACCGCGGCGAAGAGCGACGGGCCGTCGTCGTGGACGTCGACCAGCACGGCAGGCGGATGGATCTCCAACGCCTCCAGGCGGGCTCGCCGCGCCTCCCAGACGGCCTCCACCAGCGGCTGGCCCTGGAACAGGAGATCGAAGAGCATCAGGGTGATCGGAGCGGCTGCGACCAGGTCGGCCCCCGGCGCGCGGACGTGCATGCGCGACTGGAGGAGCTGAAACGACGGCTTGCCGGCGGAGTCGAACGCGACAATCTCCCCGTCCACGACGCAGTCGGGTGGAACGAGCCCCACCAACTCCGGATATCCCCCGTCGATCCGGTTGCCGTTGCGGGAGCGCATCGAGCCATCACCGGAGACGATCGCCCTGACCCCGTCCCACTTCACCTCGTGGACCCAGCCGGGACCGCCGGTGACCTGTGGCGACCGCGTGGCCAACATCGGCGCATAGACGGGCAACCGCATAACGGCGCCACGTTACGCGCCGGCCATTCGGCTAGAGGTTGCCTCGCGCTCCTTGCTCGCGTTCGAGCGCCTCGAACAGGGCCTGGAAGTTGCCGAGGCCAAACCCGCGGGAGCCGTGCCGTTCGATCACTTCGTAGAAGACGGTCGGGCGATCCTGCACCGAGTTGGTGAACAGCTGCAGGAGATACCCCTCGTCGTCCTGGTCGACGAGGATGCGATGCTCGGCCAGGACCTCGAGGTCGGCGTCGATGGTCGACCAGTCGAGACGCTCCCGCATCTGCTCGTAGTAGGTGTCGGGAACCGAGAGGAACTTGATTCCGTCCGCGCGCATCCGAGTGACGGTGTCGACGATGTCGTCGGTCAGCATGGCCACGTGTTGCACGCCAGGACCGCGGTAGAACTCGAGGTACTCCTCGATCTGGGACTTCTTCTTCCCCGCCGCGGGCTCGTTGATCGGCAGCTTGATGCGACCGTCGCCGTCCCACAGCACCTTCGACATGAGGGCGGTGTACTCGGTGGAGATCGCCTCGTCGTCGAAATGGACGAGCTGGGTGAAGCCGAGCACGTCGGCATAGAACTTCGCCCACTGATCCATCTCACCGAGCTCGACGTTGGCGACGACGTGATCCACGAGTCGCAGGCCCTTGGGCTCGAACTGGAGGAACGACGTCTCGACATCCGGCCGGTAACCGGGGAAGAAGGCCCCCGAGTAGTTGGACCGATCGACGAAGGTGTGGATGGTCTCGCCGTACGCCTCGATGGAGGCGGTGACGATCTTGCCCCCCTCGTCTTCATGCACCGTGGGAGGGAGATGTGGCACCGCGCCCCGCTCCACCGCCAACCGGAACGCCTCCTCCACGTCGAGCACCCTGAACGCCACGTCTCGCACCCCGTCGCCGTGGTCGAACTGATGCCGGTTGATGTCGGATTCGGGTCCCATCCCGGCGGTGAAGACGAAGCGGATGTCGCCTTGCTCCATCACGTAGCTGGCACGCTCCCGCACCCCGGTCTCGGGACCGGCATACGCCGCCGCCGAGAACCCGAAGACAGATCCGTAGTAGTGGGCGGCCTGTTTGGCGTTGCCGACCCAGAACTCGAGGTAGTCGTAGCCGAGGATCGGCATCTGATCGGTCATCTGAAGCTCCTTCCTCGTGTGAGTCTCACTCTCGGCCTGATCGGCGAAATGTTCAAGTCGGGTCGGGCTGATTGAGCAGTCTGCACAGCGACTGCCCGATATGGTGGGCGTTCGACCATGCAAGCTGCCTATCAACTCGACGCGCTCGACATCGCCATCCTGCAGCTGCTGCGGGAAGAGCCGCGTATCGGCATGTTGGAGGCTTCGCGACGGCTGGGAGTGGCGCGCGGCACGGTGACCGCCCGCATGGAGCGGATGCGCGGCAACGGGGTGGTCACGGGGTTCGGGCCCGACCTCGATCTCCGCCGCATCGGCTATCCGGTGATGGCGTTCTCGATCCTGGAACTCGCCCAGGGACGGATCTCGGAGGTCACAGAGGTCCTGTCGGCGATCCCGGAAGTACTCGAGGCGCACACCATCGCCGGGAGGGGCGACCTGCTCATCCGCATCGTGGCGCAGACCAACGACCATCTGATGGAAGTGATCTCGCAGATCCTCCACTCGCCCCACATCGCCCGGGCGGAGACGATGATCGCACTGACGTCACAGATCCCGTTGCGGCCCGCCTCGGTGCTGACGTCCGAGTCTCATCGCTGACACCCACCAACCCCCCGTGCGGAAGACGCCTGCGACGGCAACGAGCCCTGGTGCCTAGTGTCGGTCCGTGATCTTCCGCCGCACGCGCGCTGAGCAAGAGCCGCCTCTGTTCGATCCTGCCACGGTCGATCTGGTCGCACTCGCCCCGGACGCGACCACGGTGGACCTCATGATCGTGGCTGATGCCGGCTGGTCGGGATCGGACGCCCAGATCCGCTCACTCCAAGAGAAGATCCAGTCGTATGTGAGCTTCGCCATCGATGGTCAGCTGGTCCAGGCCTATCCCGACGTGGCCGATACTCCCTGGCGGATCGTCATCGACTGCCAGGCGGGCGCCCCCGACGAACGAACCGCCGCCATTATCGAGCGCACGCGTGGGCCGATCCGCAACTACGGCGGGGACCTCGAAGTTCGGACGTCCTAGCCGCCGAGGCGGTGTCTGACGAGCCGGTTCACGAGGCCGCCGTCGACCTCGTCCCTGTGCGACTTCATGATCGCCCCGATGACGCGCCCGGCGGCACCGGGATCTCCTCCGACGCCGAGGTCCTCGATCGTCGAGTCCACGAGCGCCCGTGTGGCGTCCTCGTCGAGCTTCTTCGGCAACCACCGCGACAGGTACTCGACCTCGAAGCGCAGCTTGTCGGCCATGGCCGCACCACGCTCGCCCAGGGCCTCGTACTCGCTCACCGCCTTCTGCATCTTCTTCACGTATCCCGCGATCACTGCGCGGTGGAAGTCGTCGTCCAGGTCGCCGTCGAAACCGGGGGCCGACCTGGCGACCCCGATCTCCGATCTGATCTGACGGATGACGTCGCGCCGCGGCGCGTCCTTGGCGAGCATGGCGTCTTTCAACTCCGCGTCGAGCTCTGCGGCGATCGTCATTCGGAACTCCTGTAGTCGGTGATCAGTTCACCGGGCCGGTTGCTGATGATCGCAGCCACTCCCAGTTCGGCCAATCTCGCTGCCTCGGACGGATCGTCGACGGTCCATGCCGCTAACTCGATCCCTGCGCGAGACGCAGCCGCCACGAGTTCGGGACCGATCACGTCGAACTCCGGTGCCAGCCAGCCGTGTCCCGCCTCCACGGCGTGACGGACCGCCGCCTTCCAGTCGATCCCGGCGGTGAAGAGCAGCCCGGTGGCGACATGTGGGCGATGACGGCGAACGGCGTCGACCGACGGCCACCAGAAGGAGGTGACGACATCGCCGGGTCGCGCCCAATCGGCCACTTCGAGCGCCGTGCGGTGGTCCGGCTCGAACCCGGGCTCGGACGGGTCGTTCTTCACCTCGAGATCGAGCGGCACCGGGAGGTCGACGAGGTCTTCGAGGAGGGCCGGCGTGTGCCCCCCGATATCGACCACCGCCAGTTCCTGCCAGTGGTGTTCGGCCACCGCCTTGCCCGCCAGGACCGGGTCGTGTGCCAGCACCAGCCGTCCGTCGGCGGTCCGTCGGATGTCGACTTCGACCCCGGCCGCCACGGTCGCCGCGGCGCGAATGCCCGCCAGGACGTTGTCGGGGAAGCGTGATGGCCACCCGCGATGGCCCCAGACCGCAGATTCGGCAAAAAACATTCAGGAATCCATTGCGAACCCGTCAGTTCGCCTGTAGCGTTCGCGGTGCAAGCACTCGAAAAGAGCCGTGTTGCGGTCCCTCTTCGTGAAAATTGGAACGAAGTCTCACCGCATCCCGGAGTACCCATTTGTACCAGCAGCCACCGAAGGATGGACCCCCGTGGAGTTGACCCTTACCCAGCCGTGGACCGAGATCGCCGCCTGTCGCGATTCGGACCCCAGTCTCTTCTTCCCGATCGGGTCGACCGGACCCGCGCTCGACCAGATCGCCGCCGCCAAAGCGATCTGCAGTGGGTGTGCCGTGATCGACGAATGTCTTCAGTACGCCCTCGAAACCAACCAGGAAGCGGGCGTCTGGGGCGGCTACGCCGAAGACGAGCGTCGCCGACTCCGCAAGCGCTGGCTGGCGGAGCGTCGCCGCCGCGCCCTCTGACCCGTCACACCTCACCCCCGACCGGCCCCGCGGCCGGTCGTGGCGCGTCCCTTCCATCACGTCAGCTCGACGGACCGAAGCCGACACTCCTCGCCGAATCGTCCGTCTCGATCTCGATGTAGGCGATCCGAGTGACGGGGATACCCACTCGGCGCTTCTTGACGTCGTCCAGCCACACCAGCGGGTCGGCACCACCGATGGCCTGCGCCATGTCCTGTTCGAACGTCCCGGCGTCGTCGATGTCGAGTTCCACGACCTTCGTCGAGTCGACGATCCCGATCCTGACCTTCACACGCTCTCCTCATCGGCGACGCCGCGCATCGTAACGGCGCCGCATCGGTTGCCCGTCAGGGTTCCCTGCCGCGATAGGGCGCCGTACGTTGCAGTGTCATGACCCGACGCATCCTCGCCCTCGCCTGCGTCCTCGCCGGACTCGTCGCGTTCGACCCGGAATGGATCGTCGTCGACTGGACCCGACCGGCGGAGTGGATCGCATCCGCCCGGTTCGAAGACGCCGCGGCGGCATCCGTGCGATCACTCGCCATCGCGCTGGCGGCCAGCCAACTCGCCGCTCTCGGGGCAGTGGCACTGGCCACCGTCACCGGCAACGGCACTGTGGAGCACCTCGCCCGCCGGGCACTGATACCGGCGCTGCGACGGGCGGCACCGCTCGCCCTGCTGGCCGGGACCGCCCT
>CAZCRP010000126.1:0-8105 GCA_964501055.1 uncultured Acidimicrobiaceae bacterium | reverse complement strand
CCACCGTGATGGCTCCTTCGCGCGTCACCGTCGGCAACGCCGGCACCGTCGTGACGGACCTGTCCGTCGACGTGGGGCGAGCAGGGGGGGCGGCACTCCAGTTCGCCGACCTGGCCGTCGGAGGCTCGTCGGGAGCCTTCATCGAATTCGGGATCGAAGGGGCGGCCGCGGCCGCCGTCTCCCGGGGGTCGGCGGGCGTGACAGCAGTGGCGTGCCCCTCGCTGCTGCGTTCGACGTCGGTGATCGTCGGCGGCTCCACTCGCAACGGCGAGTCGCTGGATCTGGTGCTCGTCAACCCGTACGGCTCGGACGCGGTGGTGGCGGTCGAATCCGCGAGCGAGATCGGGGTCGACTCCGCCGATCAGCTGGCCAGCGTGGTGGTGCCCGCCCGTTCGACCGTCACCCGCGACATCTCCACCGTGCTGCCGCTCCGCAACCGGCTGAGCCTGACCATCTCGCCGCTGCGCGGCCTCGTGCACGCCTTCGTACAGGGAGCGGGGAGGGGAGACCGAGTGGTGATCGAGCATGTGGCGCCGGGCAGCTCGTGGATCGCGCCGGTCCCCGCCCTGGATGGCCAGGACGTCACACTCGTGGTCTCCAGCATCTCCCCGATCGAGGTGACGGTGCGGCTCGACGGCTGGTCGGATGGCCGGCTGGTCGAAGGCGCCGCCGAGGAAGTGATCGCCGCCCGCGGCCAGCTCGAGATCCCGCTGGCGGAGCTGGCGGTCGATCTCGACATCGTGCGGCTGCTGGCCGACGGTCCGGTGGGAGTGGCGGTGGTCGTCGAGGGCGAGGCGGGGCGGGCGGCGTCACCGGCGAATGTCGAGGCGATGCCCGAGTGGCTGATGCCGGGGCCGGGGAGCACAGGGTCGATCGTCTGGATCGGGGTCCCGGGGGAGGACGGCGGGGTCGTCGAGTTCCAGTCGCTTGCCGACGACGGCCGGTCGTTCGTGATCGAGCTGGCGCCGGGCGCGGTGACCGCGGTTCCGGTGGACGATCAGCTCATCGGATACGCCCTGCGGGCCGATGTCCCCGTCACCGTGCTGTGGAGCGTGGCCGACGCCACCGGGCTCGGTCTGGCCGCCCCCACCCCGCTGCCCGGAGGCGAATGAGCGAGGACGTGATGCTGCGGCTCGCCGTGGTGGGGGCGGTGACGGTCGTCGCGATCGCCGCCGCCATGGTCCTCCGCCGCGGGCGGGCCTGGCGCCGTCGCCCCGTCGTCATCGACGGGTACGGGGCCGGCACCTACTTCTTCAGCTCGCCGACCTGTGCGACCTGCGCGGCCGTGCGCGAGATGGTGGCGGGGAACCCCGCCGTGGTCGAGGTGGCGTTCGAGGGCGGGGACCGATTTCCGGCACAGGTGGAGCGGGTTCCGGCGATTGCCAGGCTGGGCGAGGGGGGCGCCGGTTGGATCGTCTACGGGACGGTCTCCGCTCGCCGGCTGCGGCGGTGGCTGGGGGATCCTTGAACGGCCCTCGCCGGAGTCCTACGGTTCGGGCATGCTCTTCTCATGTGTTCGGTGTTCGGTCCCTGCCGCGGCCTTGATGACCTTCGACTACGACGCCAGGGCCGTGTGGCTCCTGGAGATCGAGGCCGATGGTGAGAGTCCCGGCTCGTATTCGCTGTGCACTTCGCACGCCGACCGGCTGACCCCGCCGGTCGGATGGACGCTGACCGATCGCCGCAACGTGACGCGGCTGTTCGCCACCCGCGACGACGACATCGCGAGCGCCTGACTCCGCTGGGCGCATTGTGCAGCGCCCCGCCTTCTGTACCATGAGTCGCCGAGGGATCGAGCGTTGGAGAGAGTCAGATGGACTGCCCACAGTGCGGTGCAGCCGAGGTGATCGAGATTCGGCATCGGCTGGAGAGCGATGTCGAGTTGGTCTTCTTCTCGTGTCATCGCTGCGAGGAGAAGTGGTGGGATCGCGACGGCAGAACCGTCGAACTGCGCGAAGTGCTCGACCTCGCTCGCCGCGAGCGCGGCTGATCCGATCCTGCTGAACGAGAAATGACCGCTGCCGGGACGACGCGCACCCGTTCGTGGGTGTCCGTGGTGATCGTGGCGGCGACCTCCCTCATCATCCTCGGCGTCCTGCAACCTCACCTGCTGCTCACGTCTTCGACGCCGTCTGGCGGTGACATGGGTGCGCACGTGTTCGGCCCCGCCTACCTGCGCGATGTGCTGATCCCCAGCGGCAGGCTCCTCGGTTGGTCCAACGCCTGGTTCGCGGGATTCCCCGTGTTCTACTTCTATTTCCCGTTGCCATCGCTGGCGATCGTCCTGCTCGACGTGTTCCTGCCGTACGGAACGGCGTTCAAGCTGGTGACGGTGATGGGTCTGGTCGGTCTCCCGCCGGCGATGGCGTTCATGACCAGGTCGCTCGGCTTCTCCCGGCCGATCGCCGCCGTGACCGCCGCCGGCGGGGCGGTGTTCGTCTTCCTGGAGAGCTACAGCATCTACGGCGGGAACATCGCCTCGTCGCTGGCGGGGGAGTTCTCCTACTCGTGGTCCTTCTCGCTCGGGTTGGTGTACCTCGGCTTTCTCATGCGGGCGGTGGAGGGCGAGACCAGGGCCGTCCCCCGGGCGGCGGTCTTCTTCGCCCTCACGGCCCTGTCCCACATCCTCACCACGCTCGTGCTGGTCTTCGCCTCGCTGCCGCTGCTGCTGCGCAAGCGGCTCGACCGCCCGGCGGCGGTCGTCATCTGGGCGTGGGCCTTCGCGCTCGCGGGGTTCTGGACCGTGCCGCTGCTGCTGCGCATCCGTTACAGCTCCGACATGGCATGGACGCCGCTCAGCCGGTGGGAGGAGGTCTTCCCCATCGAGTTGTGGCTGCTCCTGCCCGTGGCGGTGGCCGGTGCGACCTGGGCGCTGCGCCGCACCTACCGGGTGGTGCCGTTGGTGGTGGCGGCGCTGCTTCCGATCGTCTACTACCCGTTGCCGACGGTCCTCGCCGCGATCGCACCGGGCATCTTCGGCGACGGCCGTTTCAAACTGTGGAACGGGCGTCTGCTGCCCTACTGGTACTTCGGCATCGTGTTCTTCGCCGCCCTCGCCTTGGGGGTGGCGGTGCTGGCTGTGAGCCGCCGTCTGCCCGACCGGCTCTCGCCGTGGTGGGCCCGCGGCTTCATCTCGCTGGCGGCGGTGGTCGGGGTGTGGATCGTGGTCGCGGCCGAGCTGCCGGCGTACGCCTGGATGGCGGTGGTCGTCACCGGGCTCGTCGCCCTCGGTGTCAGCATGATCTCCGACCAGGATCTGCCGTCGCGGGCGCTGCTGACGGCGATCGCGGGAAGCGTGCTCGCCCTCGGCGCGCTGGCGGGGGTGTCGTTCGTCGACGGCTGGGCGCGCTGGAACTTCTCCGGCTATGAGAGCAAGGACGTCTACCACGAGTACGCCGGCCTCATGCAGACAGTCGACCAGCTCCCTCCCGGTCGCATCCAGTGGGAGGCGAACAGTGAGCTCAACCGCTACGGCACTCCCATGGCGCTGATGCTGTTCCCGTACTGGACGGAGGGCCACGACTCGATGGAGGGCCTGTATTTCGAGTCGTCCCTCACGACCCCCTTCCACTTCCTCAACGCCGGAGCCATGTCGCACCGGCCCTCCAATCCGATCCCCCGCCTTCCCTACCAGAACTTCGACTTCGACCGCGGGCTGGCGCACCTGCGGCACTTCGGGGTGGAGTACTACGTGTCGTACACGCCCGAAGCGCGCGAGCAGGCCGACGACCATCCCGCCATGACCAGGGTGGCCGTGGCGGAGCCCTTCGCCGTGTTCCGGCTGCCGGATGCGCCCCTGGTCGAGGTCGCCACTCACGAGCCCTCCGTCTACGACCGGGCGTTGGCGCCGGCCGGAACGGCTCCTCCCTACTTCGAGGTGATCGTCGACTGGTATGCCGACGTCGACCTGCTCGACAAGTGGGTGGCCGCCGACGGACCGGACGACTGGCGCCGGATCGGGCCGGATGTCCACGCGGGACTGGCGGGTGCCGCCCCGATCGGCTCCACCGGCACCGTCTCCGACATCGTCCTCGAGGATCACCGGATCTCGTTCAGCACCGACGCCGTCGGAGTGCCCCACCTCGTCAAGGTCAGCTACTTCCCGAATTGGGTGGCGGAAGGGGCGGACGGTCCGTGGCAGGCCGCTCCCTCGCTGATGATCGTCGTGCCGACCGAAGAGCAGGTGGTGCTCGAGTTTCGCAACCGCTTCGCCGAGTGGCTCGGTTGGGCGCTCACTGTCGGGGGGCTGGCGGCACTGATCGCCTGGAGGCGCGGACTACTGCGGCTCCGCCAGGAGCCGGCGGATGCGGAACAGACCCCGGACCGTGCGGGGAACCCGGCGCAGCAGTGACGACCGGGCGGCGCGGAGCTCCTCCACCACCACCGGAACCTCTTCGATCGTGACGCCGGCCCGCTCCGCCCGCACGACCAGCTCGGTGTCGAAGAGATCGGTGCGGCTGCGGGTCACCGGGACGAACTCCGCGACCACCGCCGACCGGAAGCCCTTCATCCCGTGGGTGTCGGACACGTTGCTGCCGAAGAGGGACCGCAGCAGGAGGTTGAAGACCGCCGTCGCCAGCCGCCGCAGAGGGGGCCGGCGATCGTCGGAATCGGGGTCGCGCTTCGAGCCGATGACCAGGTCGGCCTCCGATGCGAGCACCGCCCGGAAGAAATCGGTGGAGAAGTAGTCGATGTCGACGTTCACGACCCATGCGCCGGTGGCCACCTCGAACCCCGTTTTCATCGCCTCGCCGTAGTCGGCGACCGGGAGCTGGATAACCCGCACTCGGCCGCCTCCCAATTCGTTGGCGACGGCAGCCGAGCCGTCGGTGGATCCGTTCTCCACGACGATGATCTCGGCGTCATCGGTCGCCTCCTCCACCGCGTCGATCAGGGCGGGAAGGGCGCTGGGCAGGAAGGCGGCCTCGTTGTGGACCGGGACGACGACCGAGAGAAGGGGCATGCGGGGGGCGAGTGTAGGGGCTCTCTACACTCGCCCCCGTGGGCGACATCGAGGCGGTCTTCAAGGCCTACGACATCCGCGGCCGGACCGACACCGGAGAACTCGACGAGGATCTCGCCCGCCGGGTGGGCGCCGCCTTCGCCCTCGTGGCGGGGGACGGCCCGGTGGCGGTGGGTCGCGACTGCCGGCGCTCGTCACCCGCGCTCGCCGCCGCCATCACCGCCGGCATCAACTCGCAGGGAGTCGACGTGCTCGACATCGGGGAGGTGGCGACCGACGTGGTGTACTTCGTGTCGGGGTCGCGTTCGGTGCCGGGGGTGATGGTCACCGCCTCGCACAACCCTGGCGAGTACAACGGGATCAAGCTGTGCAAGGCCGGGGCGGTGCCGGTCGGATCCGACTCCGGACTCGACGTCATGAAAGGGATGCTGCTCGCCGGTGACCCCACCGGCTCGAGCACGGGCACGGTCACCCCCTTCGACCCGCTGCCCGGCTACGTCGACCATCTCTTCTCGATCGTCGACGCCGACTCCATCGGGCGGTTGCGTGTGGCGGTGGACGGCGGCAACGGCATGGCGGGGGTGGTGCTGTCCCGAGTGTTCGACCGCCTGGCGGCAGAGCTCATCGGCCTCTACCTCGAACCGGACGGCTCGTTCCCGAACCATCCGGCCGATCCGCTCCAACCGGAGAACCTCGAGGATCTGCTGCGGCTGATCGACGACGTCCGGCCCGACCTGGGGGTCGCGTTCGACGGCGACGCGGACCGGGCCTTCTTCGTCGACGATCACGGTGTGCCGCTCTCGGGGAGCACCACGACCGCCCTGATCGCCCGCTGGTTCCTGGCCCGCCAACCGGGAGCATCGATCGTCCACAACCTCATCACGTCCCGCTCGGTTGCCGAGACGGTGCTGGCGGCCGGAGGGACGCCGATCCGCACCAGGGTCGGCCACTCGTTCATCAAGCAGGTGATGGCGGAGTCGGGGGCGGTGTTCGGGGGGGAGCATTCGGGCCACTACTACTTTCGGGACAACTTCCGGGCCGACTCGGGGATGCTGGCGATGCTGGTGCTGCTGCGACTCGTCACCGAGGAGGGACGGCCGCTCTCCGAGCTCCGCCGGGACGTGGAGCGGTACGCCGCCTCCGGCGAGATCAACCTCGCCGTCGACGATCCAGCCGGCGGCCTCGCGGCGGTCGAAGACGCGTTCGCCGGTCATCCGATCGATCACACCGACGGGGTGACGGTGGATCTGGGCGACCGCTGGTTCAACCTCCGACCGTCGAACACCGAGCCGTTCATCCGGCTCAACGTCGAGGGACCCGATCGGGCGTCCGTCGACTCGCTCGTCGCCCGAATCCGTGGCATCGTCGAGGGATCATGACACTCATCGCCCCCGAACTCCTCGAGATCCTCCGCTGCCCGGTCGACCACACCCCGGTGCACGAGGACGTCCCTGCCTCCGCGCTCCGCTGCGAGGGGGACACCACACACACCTATCCCGTGCGTGACGGCATTCCCGACATGATCCCGCCCCCAGGAGACACCTGACATGAAGTTCGACATCGCCACTCCCACCCTGTCCGAGGAGGGCGGACGTCGCCTCGAATGGGCCGGTCGGCGCATGCCCGTGCTGGCGACCATCCGAGAGCGCTTCCGAGAAGAGAGCCCGCTGGCCGGTCTCACGATCGCCGCCTGCCTGCACGTCACCGCCGAGACCGCCAACCTGATGCTGGCGTTGCGCGACGGCGGTGCCAGGCCGGTGCTGTGCGCCTCGAATCCTCTCTCCACGCAGGACGACATCGCGGCGGCGCTGGTGGCCGAGGGGATCCCGGTCTTCGCCATTCGGGGGGAGGACAACGAGACCTACTACGACCACATCCACGCCACGCTGGACATGGAGCCGGACATCACGATGGACGACGGCGCGGACCTCGCCACCCTCCTCCACACGGAGCGGACCGAGCTGAACCCGCTCGGTTCCACCGAGGAGACCACTACCGGCGTCATCCGCCTGCGCGCGATGCAGGAGGACGGGACGCTGCGGCTGCCGGTGGTGGCGGTCAACGACTCGGCCACCAAGCATCTGTTCGACAACCGCTACGGCACCGGCCAGTCGGCGATGGACGGGATCATCCGCGCCTCCAACGTGCTGATCGCCGGCTTGAACGTGGTGGTCGTCGGATACGGGGACTGTGGCCAGGGGGTGGCGGAACGGGCGCGGGGGCTGGGCGCGCACGTGATCGTGGTCGAGGTCGATCCGGTGCGGGCGGTGGCGGCGGCGATGGACGGACACCGCGTGCTCACCGCGGCCGACGCGGCGGCCGAAGGACACATCTTCATCACCGTGACCGGCAACAAGCACGTCCTGCGGCGTGAGCACTTCGAGGTGATGCGAGACGGCGCCATCCTGGCCAACGCCGGTCACTTCGACATCGAACTCGAGCTGACGGCGCTCAACGACATGGCACAGGCGGTCCGTCCCATCCGCCGCAGCCTCGACGAGTACGAACTGGCCGACGGCCGGCGGCTGCTGCTGGCCGCCGAAGGCAGGCTCGTCAACCTCGGGGCGGCCGAGGGGCATCCTGCCGACGTCATGGATCTCTCGTTCGCCAATCAGGCGATGGCGGCGGAGTGGCTCGCCAAGCACGCCGGGACATTGGAGCCCCGCATCTACACCCTGCCGGCGGAGATCGATGCGCAGCTGGCGCGGATCAAGCTCGAAGCCCTCGGGGGTGGGCTCGAGCGCCTCACCGCCGAACAGGTCGACTACCTGAGCGGATGGAAGACCGGCACCTGACCGCCGGCTGATTCGGTCACAGCCCTTCGCTAAGAGAGGGGCCATGGTCTGTCTCTCGTGTCGCGGCCCAGGAGCGAGTCTGTGTCCCGGCTGTCTCCGCACGGTGATTCCCCTCCCGCCGCTCCGGACACCCGGCGGCGTCGTGGTCCACGCCTGGGCAGCCCACGACGGCGCGGCCCGAGTCCTCGTGCGACGCTTGAAGTACGAGGCGGTGGTGGCGGTGGCCGATGTGGTGGCAGCGGCACTCGTCGATCGGATCCCCTCCGATGCCGGCTGCCTCGTGCCCGTTCCCCGGACCTACACCCGTCGCGTGCGATACGGGATCGACCCCGCCCGCGAGTTGGCCG
>CAZCRP010000125.1:0-8191 GCA_964501055.1 uncultured Acidimicrobiaceae bacterium | reverse complement strand
GGCCGCTGCGGGCGGGCCGCGCCAAGCGCATCATCAGCGGTGCGACCGTCCGTGGGTGACGGGCGAGCAGTTCCAGCACCGCCTCCCTGGTCACTTCGGCGACCAGACTGTCCCTGATCGCTTCCACCGTCACCCGGCGTCGCCGCTCTTCGAACAGGCCGGATTCGCCGACGAACTCCTCGGGGCCGATCTCCCACGGGTCGCCTTCGGCGGCACCGGGCACGAGCACCCGCAGACGACCGGAGATGACGAGGAAGCCGGACGTGGCGGCATCGCCGTCCCGGTACAGGCACTCGCCCGCCCGCACCCACCGCCATGAGAGGCGGTCCCTCAGGTCGGCGAACGGAATCGGCTCCGCCGATCCGAGGATCTTCTCCATGAACGAGAGGATGCGGTGCTCGTCGATCCGTCTCGTCAGCTCGTCGCCGACGGCGGAAGCCAGGTCAGGGTGCTCGTCCAGCAGCCGCATGAAGTCGGGTCGGTCGAACCTCCTCGCCGTGGTCGGGCCGACCGAGATCACATCCGCCGTCCGCGCTCCTCCGGCGAGGAGGGAGATCTCTCCGACAAGGTCCCCCTCCCCGAGCGTGCCGAGCACCGATCCGTCCGTGGTCTGGACGCGCGCGCGGCCCGAGACCAGGACCAAGACGTGGTCGGCGGGGTCCCCGGCCCGCACGAGCGGCTCTCCATCGGCGAAGCGGACGACGGTCGAGGACGACGCGTCGTCACCCAGCAGAGTACGTGTCGGGCCCGCCACGGCGCGGACGTTAGCTGCCGGCCGCAGGTGCTGTTCCTCACCACTGGTGTCGGAAGCGCTCGGTACACTCGGATGGTGACTCTGGGAGACCTCGTCGGCGGCACCCCGTTCGTGTGCGGGCCGGACACCACCCTGGCGGAAGTGGCGCGGGGCATGGTGGAGCGCGGCCATGGTTCGGTGGCGGTCATCGACGGCCGCCGCTTGGTCGGAATCATCACGGAGCGGGACCTCGTGCAGTCGGTCGCCAGGGGTCTCGACTTCGACACCGTTTCCGCAGCCGCGGTCATGGCGCCTGATCCCGACGTGTTCTCGCCGGAGGTTGACGTGTTCGAAGCGGGGGAGTTCCTGCTGGAGGCCGGATACCGGCACCTCCCTGTCGTCGACGACGGCACGCTCTTGGGCGTCGTCTCGCTGCGAGATCTGCTGTCAGCGGTGCTCTCGTCAACCGACGACGAGTAGCCCCGGCGCCGACACCCGAAGCGGGCGCGTGCCTATGCTCTCGCCTTCGTGACGGGTTCTCGGGTGGTCTTCCGGTCGCAGACGCGCGCAGCATGGGTTGCGCTCGTCGCCCTGCTTGGGTTCTTCCTGCTCGTCTTGTCGTTCCCTCTTCCAGCCGTCGCCCAGCAAGAGGGCGAAGCCGTGTTCACCCAACTGCGGGTGGAGAACGAGGAGGGCGAGCGGGTGCCGGTCCCTGGGGTGCGAATCATCGTCTCGACCATGGACGAAGAGGAGATCGGCGACGGCGAAACCGATGCCGAGGGAGTCTTCCAGTTTGCGGTGCCGAGCGCAGGCCAGTATTTGGTCACGGTCGACGAGATCACGTTGCCGGACGGTGTCTTCCTCCGGGACCCCACTCGCTCCACCGTCTCGGTGAATGTGCTTCCCGGCCAGCTCGGGCGGGCGCTGTTCGCCCTCAGCCCCGAGCCGCCCCTCGACGAGGAGGGGGGACGGCTCGGCGGCATCATCACCTTCTCCGGCCGCGCCCTGCTCCAACTCACTACCGAAGGGGTCAAGCTCGGTCTTTTCCTGGCGATGGCCGCCATCGGCCTGTCGCTCATCTTCGGGACGACGGGACTCGTCAACTTCGCTCACGGCGAGATGGTGGGGTGGGGGATGCTGTTCACGTACTTCTTCAACGTGTACGGCTTCGCCGGGGCCTTCGGCTTCCTGGCCGGCCTGCCACCCCCGTTGGGGTCAGGCATCAACCTGATCCTCGCCATCCCGATCGCGGTGGCGTTCGGGGCGGGCCTTGGATATGCGATGGACAAGGTGGTCTTCGCGCCGCTCCGCAGGCGGGGGGTGTCCCTCATCGCCCAACTGGTGGTGACGATCGGAATCTCGATCTTCCTCCGCTACGTCTATCTGTTCGCGTTCGGTGGCGTTCCCCGCTTCTACCGCGACTTCACGGCCCAGTCCGGCATGCAGCTCGGACTCATCACGATCACCCCCAAGGATCTCATCACGGGGACCATCGCGTTGCTGGTGCTCATCGGGGTCGGCGCCTTCCTCACCCTCACCAAGACCGGCAAGGCGATGCGGGCCGTCAGCGACAACCGTGACCTGGCGGAGTCGTCCGGGATCGACGTGCAGAAGGTGATCCGTTTCGTGTGGGTGTCCGGGGGGGCGCTGGCCGCCCTCGGTGGCGCCTTCCTCGGACTGTCGGAGGTGGTGGCGTGGAACACCGGATTCCGATTCCTGCTGCTGATCTTCGCCGGTGTCATCCTCGGCGGCCTGGGGACGGCCTACGGGGCGCTCGTCGGCTGTCTTTTGGTCGGCGTGGGGATCCAGGTCTCGACCTTGTTCATCCCCACCGAGTTGAAGAACGTCGGTGCGTTGGCGGTGCTCATCATCGTGCTGGTCATCAGACCGCAGGGCATTATGGGCAAGCGTGAGAGGATCGGGTAGCGCTCATGATCGACTGGGGATTCATCGTCAACCAGAGCCTGTCGCAGGCGATCGATTTCAACGCCATCGCCTTCATCCTGGCCGCGATGGGCATCAACGTGCACTTCGGCTACGCCGGGCTGCTGAACTTCGGTCAGATCGGGTTCGTCGCCATGGGAGCGTACGGGTTCGGGCTCACCCTCGCCTGGCTCGCCATCCCCAGCGTCACTCTGGCGGTGCTGATGGGGATCGGATTCGCGATCTTCTTCGCCCTGCTGCTCGGACTCCCGACCCTCCGGCTGCGAGCCGATTACCTCGCCATCGTCACCATCGCCGCAGCCGAGATCGTGCGACTCGTCGCGCGTTCCACGCCGATGCGCAACATCACCGGCGGTGCGGAGGGCCTGAACCAGTTCATCGCCCCGTTCCGCCAGCTCAATCCGTTCCGGGCGGGGGCGGTGTACGGGTTCGGCCCGTTCGCCTATCGGGGAACCCAGCTCTTCGTCATCATCATCGGCTGGACCCTGGTCGCGCTCGTGGTGCTGCTGGTGTGGCGGCTCATGAACAGTCCGTGGGGTCGGGTCGTCAAGGCCATCCGGGAGGACGAGGACGCGGCCCGGGCGTTGGGGAAGAACGCCTACTGGTACAAGCTGCAGGCCCTCATTCTCGGCGGCGTGCTGGGGGGGCTGGCCGGCATGATCCTCGCGGCGGGCAATGCCGCCGTGCAGCCCGACTTCTTCGCGGCGCCACAGACCTTCCTGTTCTGGCTCGTGCTCATCCTCGGCGGCGTGGGCAGGGTGTGGTCGCCGGTCGTGGGTGCGGTCCTGTACTGGGTCATCATCACGTTCATCCGCAACCTGGGCAGGCAACTCGTGTCGGCGGGATATGTGCCGACGACGATCATCGACACCAGCCAGATCGACCAGATCCAGTTCTGGATCGTCGGCCTCGCCTTGGCGGCGCTGATGGTGTTCCGGCCGCAAGGTATCTTCGGCTCGAGAGAGGAGATGGCGCTCGATGCTCGATGAGCCCGCCACCACCGAACAGCCGCTGAGTCGGCTCCCGTGGGAGCCGGGGGTGTCGAAACCCGATCCGATCCTGGTGGTCGACTCGCTGCGCAAGGCCTTCGGCGGCTTGGTGGCGGTGGATGTGGATCACCTGGAGGTGCAGCGCGGGGTCATCACCGCGCTCATCGGACCCAACGGAGCCGGAAAGACGACGTTCTTCAATCTCCTCACCGGATTCGACTCGCCCGATCGCGGGTCGGTCGCCTTCGACGGCAATCCGATCGCCAAGCCGACGCCCCACAAGCTCGCGCAGGACGGCATGGTCCGCACCTTCCAGCTGACCAAGGCACTCACCAAGCTGCCCGTCATCGAGAACATGAAGTTGGGGGCGAAGGGGCAGAAGGGCGAACGGTTCTTCACCGCCCTCCTGAGCGCCCTGTGGGGGAAACAGGAGAACGAGATCGAGGGAAGGGCGGAGGAGCTCCTCGAACGCTTCAACCTCGCGCACATGAGGGACGAATACGGTGGAACGCTCTCCGGCGGTCAGCGCAAGTTGCTCGAGATGGCCAGGTCATTGATGTCCGAGCCGCGCCTCGTCATGCTCGACGAGCCGATGGCCGGGGTCAATCCGGTGCTCACGCAGTCGCTGTTGGCGCACGTGAAGCGGCTACCAGGAGAGGGCATCACTGTCATGTTCGTCGAACACGACATGGACGTGGTACGGGACATCTCGGACTGGGTGGTGGTGATGGCCGAGGGGAAGATCATCGCCGAGGGTCCTCCTGAGTCGATCGGACAGAACAAGGCGGTCATCGACGCCTATCTCGGTGTGCATCACGACACTGCCCTCGACCTCGAGGAGGAGGAGGAGCGGCTGCAGGAGTCGATGGCTGCCCTCGACACTCCTGACTCTGACGAGGAGAGCGAGTGACGGACGAAACCCCCCTCATCGAGATCTCCGGTGTGGTCGCGGGGTACGTGCCCGGTGTCAACATCCTCAACGGCGTCGATCTCGTGCTCGCCCCCGGTGAGCTCGTTGGCATCATCGGACCGAACGGTGCCGGCAAGTCGACGATGCTCAAGGCGCTGTTCGGGTTGATCGAAGTCCGGGAAGGGACGGTCAAGTACAAGGGGGAGGACATCAGCGACCTCCCTGCCCACGTGCTCGTCGAGAAGGGGATCGGCTACGTCCCGCAGACGAACAACGTCTTCCCCTCCCTCACGATCGAGGAGAACCTCGAGATGGGCCTGTACCTGCGTCCTCACAAGACGAAGGAGCGGATGAGCTACGTGCTCGACCTCTTCCCGCGCCTCGCCGAGCGGATCCGCCAGCGGGCGGGCTCGCTGTCCGGAGGTGAGCGACAGATGCTGGCGATGGGACGGGCGCTGATGATGGAGCCGGAGGTCCTGTTGCTGGACGAGCCGTCGGCGGGCCTGTCCCCGGCGCTGCAGGACCAGGCCTTCATCCGCACCAAGCAGATCAATCGGACCGGTGTCGGCGTGATCATGGTGGAACAGAACGCGCGTCGCTGCCTGCAGATCTGTGACCGGGGCTATGTGTTGGACCAGGGTCGCAATGCGTACACCAACACCGGGGCCGAACTGCTGCGGGATCCGAAGGTCGTGGAGCTCTACCTGGGAACGCTCGCCAAGGTGGAGTGAACCTTCAGCTGCGCGGGACAAAACGCGGCCGGCCGTCGTTGGCGTCCTTCACGCCGTGCTGGCACTGCGGCACGCTGATGAACGCCCGGGTGAGTTCGGCGTCGCCGTAGCCGGCCATCTCCGGCTTGGCGACATCGATGACCTTCTCGAACGCCATGAAGATCCGCGGGACGGCTGCGTGGTAACCAGTCGCATCGCTGGGGTCGAGCACCGCCACCTCCTCGTCCACTTCGGCGATGATCGAGTTCGCCTTGAAGAGCCCGTTGCGAATGTCCTCGCGGAGGCGATCGACGTACGGTCCCTGGTCGAATTCCTCGATGGCGGCGGCGAGCTGCGCGTTGCGGTCGCGGGCCGACGAGAAGGCCGCCAAGTAGCGCTCCTTGCGCACGGTGGCATCTTCCTCGAAGCGAGTCGAGGCGGACATGGCGTTCATGATCCCACCCACGTCGAGCTGCCAGTTCCAGAGCAGGGGGCAGACGACCTGGGCGACCGCCACGAGCTCGGGATCGGGCGGCGGCTCCTCCACCGACTGCGGCGGCGCACAGGCGCTCGCGAGCACCAGGGCGACCGCGGCGATGCGGATGGACCTCGACACCCCCGTCAGGATATTCGACGCGTCACACAACAAGTGGGCCGGCCCGAGGGCCGGCCCACTTCATCTCAGGACGGTCTCGCTCAGGAAGCGAAGACGTACTCGTCGAGGTCGGAATTGGGCGAAGCGCCACCGTCGTAGGTGCGGATGGCGAAGCTGGCCGCGGCCGGCTCGCCGGCGTCGACGAACTCGTAGGGGCCGCCCACGCCGTCGTAGTCGATGTCCACACCGTCATTCACGAGTTCGATGCACTCGGCGAAGCTCGTGCACTTGGTGCCGTCCTTCGTCACGCCGACGATCTCGTTCTTGAAGATGTTGGGATCGTCGGTGCCGGCGATCGCCACCGCCAGCGCGGTGATGATGATGGCGTCGTAGGTCTCGGCGCCATAGGCATAGATGCCGCCGACACCGCCCTCATACGCGCCTTCAAGACGCTGGGTGAAGTCGGTGATGGCGCCCAGGTCGACCGAAGGCTCCGTGCCGCGCATCCCGGCGATGATCGACGGATCGCTCAACTCGCCGCCGATGCCGCCGATGTTGCCGTCGACGCCCCAGACATTCTTGACCGTTGCGCCGATGCCACGCTCGTGCATCGTCGTCAGGATGTTGGCCGACTCGGCGAAGCCGATCACGACGATGGCGTCGGGATCCGCGTCCACGATCGAGTCGACTTCGGCATCGAAGTTCTCGGTGTCCACCGCGTACGGCGTGTACACCGAAATCGTGCCGCCGGCCGCCTCGAAGTTCTCTTGGAACGACTCGGCGAGCCCCTGTCCATATGACTCCTGGCGGAACAGCACGGCGACCGTCTCGTTGCCCTGGGCGATGATCTGGTCGGCCAGCACCTTGCCCTGCAACAGGTCAGACGGGGCCGTACGGAAGTACAGGCCGTTGTCGTCGTAGGTCGTGAACGTCGGCGACGTGTTGGCCGGCGAGAACATGACCACGTCGTTGCCGACGATCTTGTCGATCACCAGCAGTGACACCGCCGACGAGGCGGCGCCGACGATGACGTCGACGTTGTTCGCCAGCAGTCGGTCGACCTCCGGGTTGGCGATGTCCTGGTTGGTGTCACCAGAGTCGCCCTCGATCAGCACGACATCGTTGCCGAGCACCCCGCCCGCGGCGTTGATGTCCTGCACCGCGAGACGAGCGCCGGCAACCTCGGGTGGCCCGAGGAATGCGAGGTCGCCGGTCACCGGGAGCAGAGTTCCCACCGTCAGAACACCGTCGCCTTCGCCTTCGACTGCGTCATCGCCGCCACATGCGGCGAGGACCATGCCGAGGATCGACACGACGGCTACCGACCGCAACCAATTGGTGTTGCGCATCAGTTTCCTTCCTCCTTGTTTGGATATGCCCCATAGGGCAACGGGACAACGATAGGCGGATTCGCCTCGCTCGTCATAGGCGAAGGCGGCGCGCCGGTGCTCAGCGGGGGCGGGGGACGGGCAGCCACAGCAGCCGGAGCGGCTCCACCAAAACGTCCGCCCTCGCCAACGGGATGTCCTGGCGGTCGATGGCGGAGGCCGCCGCTTCCCAGCGGGCGGTGATCTCGGTCACGTCCCGCGCCAGATCGTCCTCCAGCTCCACCAGCCGCTCCTGTTCCATCGCCAGCCGGTCGACCGCCGTGTCGCGCCGCTCCTCGACCCGCCTGGTCTGATTGCGGCGACTGGCCGCCTGCCGCAGCCCGGTGGAGTTCCGCTTCCCACCCAGGATCGCGCCCAGCAGGTCCCCGGCTCCGGACAGCAGTTCGGATTGCTTGCGCGAGTCCACGTCGGCCTCGAGCTCCCGCACCCGATGCTCGGCACGGCGGATGGCGGTTTGGGCGGTGCGGATCCTGGTGCGGTACCTGTCGCGCAGGGCGGCGATGTCGGCATCGGCCCGCTCGTCGGCGACAACCGCGCAGCGGGCCGCGAAATCCTCTTCACTCTCCCCGACCCGGCCGTACAGCTTCAGCTCGGGATTGCGGAACAGCGACACCGACCGCTCCTTCGTCATGCGGTCGGCGAGGGAAGCCGTGACGGACCGCCACAGCGCCTGCGTGTCGACCCTGGCGCTGCCCAGGACGTACTCGACGCCCGCGGGCGGCGCCGGCAGGAAGTCACGGTCGTCGTGGTCGACGGTGGTGACGTGGCTGGCGGCCTCGTCGAGGGGATGGATGACCGCCTCGTACTCCTCGTCGTGTTCCACCCCCGCAGTCCGATCGTCGTACCGGAGGTGAACCCGCGCCACCGCGGCGGGAGACAGACGGTTCGAACCGCGCTCGCCTCCCACCACCTCGATCCACGG
>CAZCRP010000124.1:388-8192 GCA_964501055.1 uncultured Acidimicrobiaceae bacterium | reverse complement strand
CCACCAGCCGGGCCGCCGCGGCGTGGAAGGCCATCGCGGCGGGGTTGTCCGGCGCGTGGACCGTCACGGGCTTGCCGTCGTCTCCGCCGCTGACCACCGCCTGGTCGAGCGGGATCCGACCCACCAGCGGCACGTTGAGCGTGGCCGCCAGTTCGTCGCCGCCACCGGAACCGAACAGCGGATACGACGTCCCGTGCTCGCAGGTGAAGTCGGCCATGTTCTCCAACACGCCGACGATCGGCATGTACGACCGCCGAGCCATGTCCGCCACCCGCACCGCCACCTTCTGGGCGGCCTTCTGGGGCGTTGTCACCACCACCATCTCCGCCTGCGGCAGAAGCCGCGTGAGGGCCATCTGGATGTCGCCGGTGCCGGGTGGCATGTCGATCACGAGATAGTCGAGATCGCCCCATGCCACCTGCTTGAGGAACTGCTCGAGCGCCTTCGACAGCATGAGACCCCGCCACATGAGAGCGGTCTCCTCTGTCTCGATGATGAGCCCGGTCGATACCAGCTTGAGCCCGTGGGCCTCCACCGGCTGGATGAGACGGGTGTCGCCGTCGGCTTCCATCCTGGCGGTGGCCCCGAGCATGCGCGGGATCGAGAATCCCCAGATGTCGGCGTCGAGGATGCCGACCCGGAACCCGCGGTCGGCGATGGCCAGCGCCAGGTTCACGCTGGCGGACGACTTCCCGACGCCGCCCTTGCCCGAACTGATGGCGATGACCCTGGTGGTCGGCGAGACCTGGGTGGGTTCGGCCGTCTCCCTCGCCCGCTGGCGGGCGACCGACATCAACTCGGACCGCTGCCGCTTCGTCATGGCCGTGGTCTCGACGATCACGTCGGTCACACCGGTCATGCTCCTGATCCGACGGGCCGTATCCCCTTCGATCTGATCCCGCATCGGGCACTCGGCGATCGTGAGTGCGATGCCGACCGTGACCACACCGGCAGCGGACACGTCGACCCGCGACACCATGCCCAGCTCGACGATGTTGCCGCCCAGCTCGGGGTCGACGACGCCTCGCAGCGCGTCGATGACCTGTTCGGATGTGGGGGCCATGGCGCTTCCTCGAGACGTGGCGTTCACAGTATGGAACGGGCTGGGAGAAGCGGGAATTCCTTCTCGGCGGTGACGTTGTAGCCTTAGAGGCCACAAGAGCCCGGAAGGATGACGTTTTCATGTCGCAGTTGCTGAGCATCAAGTCGAACAAGCCCCAGAAGGCCGTCGACGTGACGGACGCCGCCGCGGGCAAGATCCGCGAGCTGCTCGCCGACGAGGGCGACGACTCGCTGGCATTGCGGATGGCCGTACGCGCCGGTGGCTGCTCCGGGTTCTCGTATGAGATGTTCTTCGATTCGGAGATCGAGCCGGACGACATCGTCGAGCAGTTCGACGGTGGCGCCGTCCGGGTGGTCGTCGACCCGGAGTCGGTCGAGCGGCTCCGCGGCTCGGTCCTCGATTACAAGGACGGGCTGATGGGCGCCGGGTTCGCCATCAACAACCCCAACGTCACACGCTCCTGCGGATGTGGCAACAGCTTCTCCTGAGGCACCACGAGTCCTGAGGTGAGCGCCCGCCTGACCGGCGGGCGCTCCCCGTTTCCGGCCCGTTAGCCTCCGACACCAGTCGTCGAGCAGGAGGCTCCGTGCCGAAATCCATTCCCACGCTGCAGAACGCCCCCGCGCCGATCGCGCCGTATTCGGTGGCGACGGAGGCGAACGGGTTCGTCTTTCTCTCCGGGCAGGTGGCCAACGACCCGGCGGGCGGCCCCACCCCGACCGACATCGGCGGCCAGACCGATCTGGTCCTGCGCAACGTGGGCGCGATCCTCTCCGAACTCGGCCTCGACTACGCCGATGTCGTGAAGTGCTCGGTGTTCCTGTCCGACATCCGCGACTTCGCCACGTTCAACGAGGTCTATGGCAGCTACTTCTCTTCCGAGCCGCCCGCCCGCACCACCGTGCAGGCGGGAGCCCTGCCCGCTCCGCAGTACCGGGTCGAGATCGAAGTGATCGCGGCCCGATGAGCATCTCGCCTGCCGCCGTCCTCGCTTCCCTCGGGCTCGCCGAGTCGAACAGCGGCGTCTACGCCGGAGGATGGGTGGAGGCGAGCGGTGACACGATCGCGATCGAGAACCCGGCGACGGGGGAGACCATCGCGTCGGTGACGCTCGCTTCGGCCGAGGACTACGAGACGGTCGTCGCCTCCTCGGTGGAGACCTTCGCCCGCTGGCGCATGGTCCCGGCGCCCCGGCGCGGCGAGTTCGTGCGCGCACTGGGCGACGCACTCCGGGCCCACCGCGACGATCTGGGGGCCCTCGTGAGTCTGGAGGTGGGCAAGATCCTTCCGGAGGGGGTGGGCGAAGTCCAGGAGATGATCGACATCTGCGACTTCGCAGTCGGCCTGTCGCGTCAGCTCTACGGGCTCACGATGGCCTCGGAGCGTCCCAGCCACCGCATGTACGAGCAGTGGCACCCGTTGGGACCGGTGGGGGTGATCTCGGCGTTCAATTTCCCCGTGGCCGTGTGGTCCTGGAATGCCACGATCGCCGCTGTCTGCGGCGACACCCTGGTCTGGAAGCCGTCGGAGCGAACGCCGCTCACTGCCATCGCCGTCACGCGGATCGCCGCCGGGGTCATGGCCGGCTCCGGCTTCGAGGGCGTCTTCAACCTGGCCGTCGGACGGGGCGCCGACATCGGCCGGCGGATGATCGAGGATCGGCGCCTACCGCTCATCTCGGCCACCGGATCCACCCGCATGGGCGAGACGGTGGGTCCGACCGTCGCCACCCGTCTCGGACGCACGATCCTGGAGCTGGGAGGCAACAACGCCATCATCGTGATGGACGACGCCGAACTCGATCTCGCCGTCCGGGCGGCCCTGTTCGCGGCCGTCGGCACGGCCGGCCAGCGCTGCACCTCCCTTCGCCGCCTCATCGTGCATCGACCGGTGCTCGACGAAGTGGTCGATCGCCTGGTCACCGCTTACGGGCAGGTCCCGATCGGGGATCCGCTCGACGAGGGCACGCTGATGGGCCCGGTGATCTCCGAGCAGGCCGTGTCTGCCACGCTCACCGCCATCGAGACGGCGCTCTCCCAGGGCGGCGAGCTGCTCACCGGGGGGCGCCGCATCGACCGGCCGGGCCACTTCATGGAACCCGCCATCGTGCAGGTGCCGGCGGATGCCGCCATCACGCAGGAGGAGACCTTCGGTCCGGTGCTGTGGGTGATCCCGTTCGACACGCTCGACGAGGCGATCGCAATCCACAACGGGGTGCGGCAGGGCTTGAGCTCGGCAATCTTCACCGACTCGGTGCGCAGCGCCGAGCGCTTCCTCTCCCACGTCGGATCGGACTGTGGGATCGCCAACGTCAACATCGGGACCTCGGGTGCGGAGATCGGCGGTGCGTTCGGGGGGGAGAAAGACACGGGCGGCGGTCGCGAGGCGGGTTCCGACGCCTGGAAGGCGTACATGCGGCGCCAGACCACCACGATCAACTGGGGTGACGATCTGCCGCTGGCGCAGGGGATCGAGTTCGGCTGACGCCGCTCAACCGAAGCGGTACCCCACCGAGCGCACGGTGGTGATCCACCCGGCGCGTTCCTCCCCGACCTTGGCCCGCAGCCGGCGGACGTGTACGTCGACGGTGCGGGCACCGCCGTAGTAGTCGTAACCCCACACCTTCGACAGCAGCTGCTCGCGCGTCCAGACCCGGCCCCGGTTCTCGACGAAGAACCGGAGGAGCTCGTACTCCATATAGGTCAGATCGAGCGGGGCGCCGGCCAGCGCCGCCTGATACGTGAGGGGGTTGAGCTCGAGGTCGTCGTACACCAGCAACTCGTCGCCGGTGTCCCCCTGCATCATCCGTCGCACGCGCACACCCAGCTCCGAGGGGTCGGGGGGCGCGCCGATGAAGTCCCCCACCCCGGCGGCCTGCTCCACGAGCGGGAACTGGGTGGGGTCGGCCACAACCAGCACCGGCACTCCCGTGGCCAGGTGGAGGTCGCCCACCTGGCGCAGCCGTCGCATCGGCTCGTCTGCGAGCTCCACCACCAGCACCGACCACTCGCCCGCCTCCGTCGTGTTCGGAACGGTGATCGAGTCGATCAGCTTGGGGGTGATCCCGGCCAGCGCGAGCGCCGCCGCCAGGGGCTCGGAGGCGTCGGCGGGAAACAGCGCGATCGACATGTCAGAGGATCGGGAGGTAGGTCTCGAGTTCGAAGCGGGACACGTGATGCTGGTAGCGGTCCCACTCGTCGCGCTTGTTGCGGATGAACCAGCCGAACACGTGGTCGCCGAGCGCCTCCCGCACCAGTTCGGAGCCCTCGAGGATGTCGAGTGCCTCGGCGAGTGTCTCCGGCAGCCGCTCGATGCCGGCATCACGCCGTTCGGCCGACGTCATCTCCAGCACATTGCCGGGGACTTCGGGCGGCAGTTCGTAGCCGCGTTCGATGCCCCGCAGCCCGGCCGCCAACAGCACGGCCAGCGCCAGATAGGGGTTGGCGGCGGCATCGGGTGAGCGGTACTCGACCCGCACGCTCGCGGGCTTGTTGACCTTGACCGTCGGGACCCGCACCAGCGCCGACTGGTTGTTGTAGCCCCACGAGACCCAGATGGGAGCGTCGAACCCCCGCACCAGCCGCTTGTAGGAGTTCACCCACTGATTGGTGACAGCTGTGATCTCCCGGGCGTGGGTGAGCAGGCCTGCGACGAACTGCTGGCCGGTCTTCGACAGTTGGCGGCCTCCGTCGTCGGCGAAGGCGTTCACGTCGCCCTCGAACAACGACATGTGGAAGTGCATCCCGGAGCCGTCGTGGGCTTCCAGCGGCTTGGGCATGAACGTGGCGTAGATGCCGTGCTCGAGCGCGACCTCCTTCACGGTGAGACGGAAGCTCATGATGTTGTCCGCCATCGTCAGGGCGTCGGTGTAGCGGACGATGATCTCGTGCTGGCTGGGCGCCACCTCGTGATGGGAGTGCTCGACGGGGATGCCCATCCGCTCGAGGGCGTTGATCGTCTTGCGGCGGTACTCCTGGGCGACGTCGAGGGGGGTGAGGTCGAAGTATCCCCCCCGGTCCAGCACCTGCGGCTCCGGTCCGGCGTCGGCGAAGTAGAAGTATTCGATCTCCGGGGCGACGAAGAAGGTGTACCCCATGTCGGTGGCCTTGCGCAGGTTGTTCTTCAACACCGTGCGCGGGTCGCCCAGGAAGGGCTCCCCGGAGGGGGAGGTGATGTCACAGAACATGCGCGCCACCTGCTCCTCCTGCCTCCACGGCAGGATCTGGAACGTGGCCGGGTCGGGCACCGCCAGCATGTCCGCTTCCTGCAGGCGCGCGTAGCCGTCGATCGACGACCCGTCGAAGGTCATGCCCTCCGAGAACGCCGTCTCCAGCTCCTGCGGGTTGATCGAGACCGACTTCAGGAACCCCTGCACGTCGGTGAACCAGAGGCGGATGAAGCGGATGCCCCGCTCCTGGACGGTGCGCAGGACGTAGTCGGCTTGCCGGTTCATCGACCCAGTTTGGCGACCGGTGACCGATCACCGCAATCCGAGATCAGAAGACGACCGGGCTCCAGGGAGCGCGGGAACAGCGGAACATCGCATCGAGGCGCAGCACCGCGTCCGAGTCGCCCGTGACGCGGCCTGCCATGGCCAGCTGCACGGCCGAGCGCCCGCCGAGGCTGAGCGCCCCCAGGTCCTCGACGTCGAGGTGGATCTCACCGTCCTCGATGCGGCTGACCGTGGCGGCGGAACCGTCGGTCTCCAACCGGTAGCTGCCCGTGGTCAGGCCGAGCGGGTCGTGCACGGTCAGCTCGATCGACCCCGGCAGGCCGTAGGTGCGGGCGGCGAGGGCGCGGGGAACATCGAGCAGCCGCAGCCACAAGCCGTCGCTCACCCTGGTGATTGCCCGCCGTGGCGCCCGCAGCAGCGAGTGGATCGGGTCGTCGACAGGACGTAAACCGGCGCGAATGGTGTGACCGAGGTCGTGGGAGAGGACGTGGCTCCACACTCCCGACCACCCACCCGCAGTGTCCGCATACAGCTGGGACACGAGGACATCCTGGGCGGGGTGGCCGTCGTCCTCGTCGCGGCCCTTCAACCGGTACTTCACCCATCCCGTGGGACGACCGTCGGCGGTGGCGAGGGCGTATCTGGCCCGTCCGGCGCCTCCGCGACCCCAGGGGGTGTCGGACAGAATGCGGTCCCACCAGCCGTCGTCGTGGCGGACCATGCCGGGCACCTGCGCCCTGACCCGGTCGTAGACCTCGATGGCGGCGGTGCGGACAGTGTCGACGTCGACGATCTCGATCGGGTCGGGCACCGCCGCGGCGCGGTGGAAGTCGACGTGGCGCCGGCTGATCTCGACTTCGGTGCTCCAACTGGCCATCCCGTAGCCGAACCGGCCGTAGATGGCGCTGTCGCTCGCCCACAGCGCCGCGGCGGGCTCACCCCGTTCGATGGCATCGGCCAGATGGGCGAGCATCATCTGTCGGAGCACGCCCCGCCGGCGGTGGGTGACCTGCACCGTCACCTGGGTGGTGCCGGCCACCGGCATCGTGCCGCCGGGCACCGTCATCTCGAAGGAGAACACGCCGAGGGTCCCCACCATCCTGGTCCCGTCGAAGGCGCCGCGGGCCCGCTCGGGTTCGAAGGTCTTCCTCATGCGGTCGAGCAGGGTGGTCCGCTCCGAGTCTTCCTCGGGGAGGTCGAAGCCGAACGGTCCGCTCATGGCGGTCACGAAGTCCTCGAGTTCGTCAGCCCGGAGGGGGCGGATCTCGATCAACGGGAGACGGTGGCCTGGAACTCGGCTTCGTCGGCGGCGGCGGTGAATGCCCTGACCGCCTCATCGAAGGAATCGAGGGCCGCCCGGCGGGCTTCGCCGGTGTCCGAGGATTGGAGGCCCGCCACGACCGCATCCGCCGCGTTGGCGGCTTCGGCCGCGGCCGCACTGAGGACGGTGTGGACGCCTTCGAGGCCGAGCGGAGCGACGACCACTGCCACCTCCTGGGACCACGTCCTGATGCGGCCGGCGAGATCGATGAGCGCCGCCTCCGTGTCCGGATAGGTGACGGTGCGTTCGGCGGCGTCCCACTGGCTGTTGATCGTGGCCATCTCGGTCTGAAAGCCGACCAGGGCGGCCTCCTGACCCACCACGAGGTCGAGGAAGGTCTGCACCGACGGGTCGAGCACCACCGCCTCGGTGGTGGTCGTCGTCGACGTGTCCTCCGTGGGCTCGGTGGTCGTGGTGGTTTCGGTACCGGCGGAGAGATCGGTGCCGTCACCCTCGGCTCCGGGCAGGGTCTGCACGAACACATAGGTGAACAGCACCATTCCGAGGATCACGAGAGGCAGCAGCCACCGGCCCGGGCGCGGATCAGGATTGACGGCCATCGGTGACGAAACGTTAGTCCCCGCCGCCCCCGTTCCCCGGGTTCAGGAGTATTGAGCCGGTGCGGCGTTCCGCGTACGTTCCGCCGATGCCCTCTCCGATCACCCCGCCCGATCGCACCCGTCCTGTCATCGAAGAGCCCGGTGAGACCTACGAGTCGATCCCGTGGGAGTCGCTCCAGGATCTCTCACGTGGCGGTGAGAACCGGAACTGGTACATCGCGGCGGGCGTCATCGTTGCGCTCGGAGTGGCGGTGGCGGTGGTGCGGGGATTGGTGGCTCCTGCCCCGGTCGAGATCGTGGCGGTGCCCACCACCGAGGCCGCGGCCGTGACGGTGCCCACCACGCCGCCCGCCACCACACCGGTCATGGTGAGCGAGGCCGATCTGATGGCGATCGAGCCGGCGACA
>CAZCRP010000124.1:0-378 GCA_964501055.1 uncultured Acidimicrobiaceae bacterium | reverse complement strand
GCCGTGGCGGCGGTGGCGGAGGTGGCAGTCGCCGAGTTCTTCTCGGTCGAAGCGGACGGCCTCTGGGCAGGGGTGGACTTCGGCGTGTCGCGCACCACGTTCGTCGAACGGGTGGCGGCGCTCGCGGTCGGCTCCCTGTCCCCCGGACGGTTCTCGGTCACGGTGGTCGTCTCGTTGCTCGACGGTGACGACGGCGAGCCCTTCGTGCGCCGCCCGCTGCGGGCGGTGGAGATCGTCGTGGAGACGATCGACGGCCGCTTCCGTCCCGTCGATCTGCCACGGCCGGTGCCGCTGCCCATCGACGGTTTCAAACCGCCTGCCGCCGTCCCCGCCCCGCTCGACCCGCGCCTGCTCGCCGCGGCGGCGGAGTCGGTGGCC
>CAZCRP010000123.1:0-8217 GCA_964501055.1 uncultured Acidimicrobiaceae bacterium | reverse complement strand
TGCCGGCGTCGCCGTCGACCTGGTGGGCGGACGGCGCGGCGGTGGGGTGGCGTTCGAGCTGTCCGATCGGGACGGACCGTATCTCACGGCCACCATCGAAGGCTGAGCCCTGCTTCGCGACGCCCGCCAGCCGGTAGACTGCCGGGTACCGGCCGCGACCCGTGTGGCCGGCGCACGACAATCCAGGGATTTCCCCCCTCTTCAGGCGCTCCGTATACTGACGCGGCCCTGCGCCCCGTAGGGGTGTAGCTCGAACTGGTTAGAGCGCCGGACTCCAAATCCGGAGGTTGGGGGTTCGAGTCCCTCCACCCCTGCCGAATGACGACCAGCGCGGCGACGCCGTGAGGAATGAGCCATGAACCGAGAAACCCGCCGCATGATCGAACGCGAGGAGCGGCGTCAGAAGAGCAAGGAGAAGGCCGACGGTGGCCGCACGGCCCGCGGTCGTGCCCCTGCTCGCGCCCCCGCCAAGGCCCAGGGAGGCGGCACCGCAGGCGGCGTCAGCCAGCCGGTGGCGGAGAAGCAGTCGCTCTTCCGCCGCATCGCCGAGTACCTGCACGAGGTGCGGGTCGAACTGCGCAAGGTGTCATGGCCGACCCGTGACCAGATGATCGTCTTCACCACCGTCACGATGATCACGAGCGTGGCCCTCACGTTCCTCATCTTCGGTCTCGACTTCGGGCTGAAGACGGTCGTGATCTGGATCATCGATGGGGGGATCAGTGGCTGAGGAAGCAGTGTCGACCGACACCGAGGACGTGCTCGAGGAGGCAGTCGAACCGCCCAAGCCGGCGAGTCCCTACGACCTGCCTGGCGACTGGTATGTGATCCACTCGTACTCCGGATACGAGAACAAGGTGAAGCTCAACCTCGAGACGCGCACCAAGTCGATGCACATGGAGGACCACATCTTCGACGTCCAGATCCCGATGGAGGACGTCGTCGAGATCAAGAACGGCAAGAAGGTCACTGTCAAGAAGAAGGTCTTCCCCGGGTACATCCTCGTCAGGATGCGCCTCGATGACGACTCCTGGTACACGGTGCGCAACACCCCCGGTGTGACCGGCTTCGTCGGTGGGAGCAGCACGCCCACCCCGCTGTCCCGCCGGGAGGTCGAACGTTTCCTCGGAGTCGAAAAGGAAGAGGAGAAGCCCAAGCCTCGCTTCAAGCCCGCTTTCGACATCAACGACATGGTGCGTGTGGTCACCGGGCCTTTCGCCGATTTCAACGGCCGGATCGAGGACATCGACCTCGATCAGTCGAAAGTGACCGTGCTCGTCAACATCTTCGGACGAGACACGCCCGTCGAGCTCGGCTTCGAAGACATCCAACGCGGCTGAGCACGCCGGCGTCACAGAGAACGAAGAGGACTGAAAGACATGGGTAGAAGAAGACTCGCCGCCGTCGTGAAGATGCAGCTCCCGGCCGGCCAGGCCACTCCGGCGCCGCCGGTGGGCACGGCACTCGGACCGCACGGCGTCAACCTGATGGACTTCGTGAAGGCGTACAACGACGCCACCGCCAACCAGCGCGGTCAGATCATTCCGGTGGAGATCTCCGTCTTCGAGGACAGGAGCTTCGACTTCATCCTCAAGACACCGCCGGCGGCGGCGTTGCTCCGGCAGGCAGCCAAGGTCGCCAAGGGCTCGTCGGAACCGAATAAGGAGAAGGTGGGCAAGGTCACTCGTGCCCAGGTGCGGGAGATCGCCGAGATCAAGATGCCCGACCTCAACGCCATCGACATCGACGGCGCCATGAAGATCGTGGAGGGGACCGCCCGCTCGATGGGCATTCTCGTCGAGGGCTGACGGCCGTTCGACACACATGACAACGACGTGGGAGGCGGGAACACCACCCGCCGTCCGGACCACAGGAGGTACCGCCATGAGCGGCAAGCGATACGCCAATGCAGCACGCAGCTACGACAAGTACGCGGCCTACCCCGCCCAGCAGGCGCTCGAACTCGTCAAGTCGCTGAGCACAGCCAAGTTCGACGAGACGGTGGATGCCGTGTTCCGACTCGGCATCGATCCCCGCAAGGCAGACCAACTGGTGCGGGGCACGGTGGCACTACCCCACGGCACCGGCAAGGAAGTCAGGGTGGCCGTCTTCGCTCCGGCGGACCGCCACGCCGAGGCCACCGCGGCCGGTGCAGACCTGGTGGGTGGGAAGGAACTGGTCGAGGAACTGGCCGCCGGGCGGGCGCTCGACTTCGATCTCGTGATCGCCTCGCCCGACATGATGGCCGAGGTGGGGAAGCTGGGTCGGATCCTCGGTCCCCGCGGACTCATGCCCAATCCGAAGGCCGGCACCGTGACGCCGGACATCGGCAAGGCGGTGGGTGAGTTCAAGGCGGGCAAGATCGAGTACCGCAACGACCGTTATGGGAATGTCCATGTCCCGGTGGGTAAGAGCTCGTTCGACGTCGACCAGCTCATGGGCAACCTCGCCGCACTCTCCGGAGAGCTGTGGCGCGCGCGACCGGCGTCGACAAAGGGTCGTTACGTGCGATCGCTGTCGGTCAGTTCGACCATGGGACCTGCGGTCAAGATCGACACCGCCCAGGTGGAGGAACTCGCCAAGCGAGGCTGAACACAGAGCGCGGATGAGGACCTGCTGATCGATACCGGGAGTCCGGTGTCAGCTGTCGAGCACAGCCCAGGAGGCGTGCATCTCGTGCAGGATGTCCTGCACCGAGTCCGGTCCCTCGAGCGTCAGGCGTGTGAGGGCAATCCCGTAAGCCTCGTAGCGACGGAGGTCTTCGAGAACCCCGGAAAGCACCAGGCCCGCGCCGGCCGCGTCCTTCAGTGCCTGGTGGATCACGGGCCGATGCTGATCCGGGAAGCGGGTGGCAAGTCTCAGGTTCGCCGGCATCACGCGAGGCTCTCGCTCGGCGGCGATGGATGCTCCGAACGGAGCGGTGGTGAGCAACCGGAAGAGGGCTCGGGTCTCCGGTCGGTCGGTGAGCATCACCGCCACGCTGCCCCCGACGATGACAGGGGCTGTCACCTCGGCATCGTGTCCAGGAGCCACGAAAACGGCGATTCGCTCGTCATCGAGTCGAGTGCCGACGGCTTCCCACGAGGCCGCCGGTAGCATCGCGCACGTCGGCTCGGTGGCGATGAACCGCGAGAATTCGAGACTCGACGTTCGCCGGATGACGCCGGGGTCTCCGCCGTTCCCATGAACCAGTTGGGCGACATCATGGAACGCCGCGGCGTGGACGGTGTCGTCCGCGGACGGGGACCGGAGCCATTCGTCGTAGGAATCCACGCCGCCAATTCCGACGATCCTGGCCTGGACCAGCCCGTCGAGTTGGAGGAACTCCCCGGCGGTTCCGAGACACCAGGGCGTGATGCCGGCATCACCGAGCCGCGCTGTGACCGCCACGAGTTCGGACCATGTGCGAGGGATCGACAGCCCGAGCGGCTCGAAGACGTCGAGTCGATAGAACACGAGGTTCTCGGCATCGATCTGCACCCACACCGCCGATGGCCCCGTTTCGTTCGTCGTCCTATCCGTGAGCATCACTGGAACGTTTCCGTTCATCTCTCGGAGCGAGACGATCCCTCCGAGCGCGATCGGCTCGGGTGCCGTCCTCGAGATCCCGATGGCCTGTGCCACTGCCGACCAATCGTCCAGGTAAGCGACGTACGGAAAGATCAGCACGTCCGGCCGCCCCGCCGGAGACGGAGAGGCCGTGGGTATGACGGTGTTGACGCCCAGTGTGTCGCCGATCAGTTCACGCAATTCGAGACGCCACAGTGCGATGTGGGTCGAGTTCGGCACCTCGATGACGATCTCGGTCCCGATGAGGGGCGGGAAGTCGCCAACTCGGTGCAGACCCGACCCTTCGGCAGCCGCGGCGGGCAGTCGTGACAACGGCGGTGAGCTCGGACACGGCCGCCCCAGGTGTGCGGCGCAATCTTCGTCGGTCAGTGACCGCTTCGAGTGTGCCGCCGATCGCTCCAGCAGCTGGCCGACCGGGATCGAGAAGGCGCCTCTGCGTCCTTCCGGTGTGGACACGAGGACCGGCTCGGCGTCGGAAGGGAAGCGCTCACCGAGATCTTGCAGCACAACGTGGAGAGCGGCGACTGCCGGCGACAGTGGCTGACCAGAAGCGGCGGCTGCGACGATTCCTTCCTCGGCAAGCAGCAGGGCGAGCTCCGGATCGCTGCGCCGAATCTCCAGTGCCGCAATGGGCAGTTGGCGGGCCATGAGTTGGGCGGCGGTGGATTCGGCGACCTGTCGCTGTGTTGCCGCCTCGTCGCGTTGCGCTTGAGCTTCGTCACGTTGCGCGGCGGCCTCTTGGCCGAGGTTCACGGCGTACGCCGCCAGCAGAGTGGAACCTCCCATCGCGAAGGCGAGCACCGTGGCAGCGGTCCATGCTCGGCGCCGCGCTCGCCGGGCGAGGAGCAGCTCGCGGCGCTGTCGTTCGGCCACCGCCCGTGCTTCTGCCTCGATCTTCTCGTCGCTGGCGTCCAGGAACTCCCGTTCGAGCCTCGACAACGAGACCAGATGCGCGGTGCGGACATCGAGTCGCGCGAGCCTCGGTGCGGCGAGGAGGAAGGCGTCTTCCCGGTCCGCACGCTCCCACTCGATCGCCGCGTGGCGGACCTCGGTCTGGCGACGTAGGTCGTCCCGGGCGAGATCGATCCAGCGACTGAATCTGGCCCAGCCGCCTATCAGAGCTTCGTGGGCGAGGTCAACGGTCGCTTCACCCGTCTCGGGATCCTGGTCGAGCGCCAGGAGTCGGCGGGAGGCGAGGAAATCGATGAGTGGCCCGGCATCAGGGTGGAGCGACTCGAGTTCGGCACGTGCCATTCGTCGGCGGGTGTCGCGGCTCCCCACTCCCAGTGCGACGAGATGGAGCAGAACCTGTCGGAGGGCGACCTGTTCGCCCGGAGTGAGATTGGCATGGAGTGCCTCCGCCCGTTGTGCGAGGGCTCCTGTGAGACCGCCCAGACGCCGGTATCCGTCCAAGCTGAGCACTGCGGAATCTGCGGCGAACAACTCGGTGAGGACGAATTGGAGGAGCGGCAGGGCTCCGGGCTCGTGGGCCATGTCGTTGATCATCTGTTCGACGAGTGCGAGCTCGACAGAGGTGCCCACCCGTTCTGCCGGACGGGCGATGGCCTGGCGTAGCTCATCCGCAGACATCGGCGGCAATGGCAGCGTGCCGTCGACCAGCATCGGGCCGATCGATGGGTGGGCGAGAAACCGACCGTAGAAGTCGGCGCGCACGCCGAGGATGACGCCGACACGGCCGTCGCCGACCGACCGGTGTAGTTCGTCGAGGAATGCGCCAGCCTCAGATGCCTCTAGGCCCGATGTGAAGAGCTCCTCCGCTTGGTCGATGATGAGCAGCCACGCTCCGTCCGGGAGAAGCGTGCGCGTGTCCGGGAGGTTGGGACCACCAGATCCCCCGGCGGCTCGCGCGGCGTGTGCTGCGGCTCTCCATGGGTCGGTGCCTGGGCGCATGAGGAGCACCGTGCGACCGTTCCGATCGGCGGGTGGCTGCCGCAGGTAGGCGGGGATGAACCCCGCGGACAGCAGACTCGACTTGCCGCTGCCGGAAGCGCCGACCACCGCGAGCAGGGGATCGGAGCGGGCGCGAGCGATCATCCGCGCGACGAACTCGTCGCGCCCGAAGAACACGTCGGAGTCGTCGACACCGAACGGCAGCAGGCCTCGATACGGATTGGATCGAACAGGAGGCACCCGCTGAGGAAGAAGCGTGGGATCGTGCTGCAGGATGCGGTCCCGCAACTCGGTCAGGATCGGTGATGGTTCCAAACCGAGTTGCTCCGCGAGCACGCGGCGCGCCCGCTCATACGCTCGCAACGCATCGGCTTGCCTTCCGGCGGCATACAGCGCCGTCATGAGCAGTTCCCACCTGTGCTCGCGGAGCGGTTCTCGAACTGCCATCGTCTCGAGGGAGACGACTGCCTCTTCGTATGCTCCGACCTCGATGAGCCGGGCGGCGCGCCTCTCCTCGACAGCGCACTTCATTTCGACGAGCCGCGCGATCTCTCCTCGTAGACCGTCCGTGGTGAGGTCCGGGTAGGGATCGCCTCGCCAGAGCTCGAGTGCTGCCGTGATCTCTCCTGGCTCGGTGGCGTTCCGGGCGCAAGTCTCGAACTCGACGGCGTCGACGGTCAAGCCGTCCAGATCGATCCGGTATCCGCCGGGACCGGTGGTGATCATCTCTGGGCCGAGGGCCCTACGGAGATTCGCCACCATGACCTGAAGCGCCTTTCGCGGACGCGCCGGGAGATCCTCTCCCCAGATGCCGTCGATCAGTCGCTCGTTGGAGACCGGGGAGCCCGCGGATGCAATGAGAAGGGCCAGGAGCGTCCGCGGACGCGGTCCCCCGATGTCGACCGGGCCATCCGAACCCGTGACCGCGAAGTCTCCCAGGACACGCACATGCACGCCCGGAAACTAACGCCGCCTCCCCCTGATCGCTGCTTGGAACTGGCCTGCAACCGAATTCGAGTCGCTCTGCAACCGTCCGGGCTGACGGTGCCGGGATGCGGAAGTCGGTACCAATCACCTGGCTGGCGATGTTCTCGATCCTCGGACCGGTGTCCGGTCTGTTCGGAACAGCGCCCACCGCCAACTCACCGACCCCGAGCGCACATCCCGGCATCGCCACACCCGGGTACGAAGGGTTGATCCAGTGGGCCATCGGGGTGTATGCCGAGGCGGGATTGGACCTGGGTGGGGTGACCATTGGTGTGTACGACGACACGTCGGTGTGCGGTGCGGACCGGCGCGGCTACTACAGGGATCAGACGGTCGTGGTGTGTGCCGTCCATCCGCGGCCCAACGTGCAGGAGGCATGGCGGCGGCAGACACTTCTGCACGAACTTGCCCATGCCTGGATGGACCTCGGGCTGGATCTCGAACGGCGAAAGCAGTTCACGGAGCGGCGCGAAGCAGCGACGTGGATGTCTCGAGACCACCCATGGCATGAGAGAGGCGTCGAACACGCGGCGGAGACCATCGCCTGGGGGGTGGCCGACCAGCCGTACTACCCCCACGTATCGCTCGTCGACCGTACGTGTGCAAGTTTGCGCCGGGACTTCGAACTCCTCACCGGGGCACCGCCGCGGCGCGGGTACGAAGACCACTGCGACGGGTGACGAGGAGGAGGGAAGAGGAAGAAGAGGGGGCCTCCGGGTCCGGTCCTTGGGCGACGGCTGCCAGGTCTGCCGTTGCTACCGGATGCGGGTCGGGGAGGTAGGGATCTTTCCCGACTTTTCCACATGCGCTGGTAGGCCCAACTGCGGTCCGGAGGTGGGCGGAGGCGGTTCGGTGTACCGCCCAGTTTCGTCCGGAGACCCCCTGACCGGCCTCCACTATCTCGCGTCGCGCCTGCGGTGTCCAGGCATTTCCTGCCAGTCGCGGGCGGCGGAGTTGGCGAGTTCCACTCCGAGGCCGTATCCTCGCCGCTGCAACTCCAAAAAGATCTCCTCGGCCCCAGACCGGTTGGTGCTCGCGCCTAAGGGACTCGTCTTCACCGACACGTCCGCCACCGCAGGTCGGCTCCTCAGAGCCTCCCGTGTCGCGTGCGCCGGGGGGCCGTTTTCATGAGAAGGAGGAGCGGAATGCCGAGACCTGAGAAGGTCCAGGCGGTTGCAGACATCAAGGAGCGGATCGAGGCAGCCCAGGCCGTCTTCGTGACGGAGTTCCGGGGTCTCACCGTGACCCAGCTGCAGAAGCTGCGGGCGTCACTGCGCGAGTCCGGGGCCGAGTACAAAGTCGTCAAGATGACGCTCGCCCGCCGCGCGGCGGACGAGTTGTCCCTCGACGGGATCGAGGAGCATCTCATCGGACCGACCGGTCTGGCGTTCGCCAACGTCGATCCGGTCGCCACGGCCAAGGCGTTGCGTGACGTCGGGGACAGCAACGAGAGGTTCGTCATCAAGGCCGGGATCCTGTCAGGGGAGATCCTTCTCCCCGAGCAGGTGAAGAAGCTCGCGTCGATCGAGCCGCGCGAGGTGCTGCTGGCGAAGATCGCCGGGGCAGCCAAGGCGCCGCTCTACAAGAGCGCCGGACTGTTTGCGTCGTTCACCAGGAACGCCGCCTCGATGATGTTGCAACTGCTCGAGAAGAAGGAGTCGGGGGACCTCACCCCGTCGGGCGAAGCCCCGGCGGAGTCAGCCCCGGCCGAGCCGGCCGCGGCGGCCGAGGAGGAATGAACAAATGGCA
>CAZCRP010000122.1:0-8346 GCA_964501055.1 uncultured Acidimicrobiaceae bacterium | reverse complement strand
GGCCCCGGTGCTGCGCACCCTGCCTTCCGGGTGGCGGAACAACCCCACCGACCCTCAAGTCACGGTGTTCGACGGTGCCGCCGGCGAGATCGCCGTCGGCTATCGGTTCGGTCGGGATGGGGCGCGCGCGTCGGTCGGAAGCCACCAAGACGTCTCCTTCCGCCACGTGGTCGATGGCGACCTGGTCACGATCGAACTCGACGGGCGCCGCCGCTCGTTCCGGGTCCACGCCCATGGCGGGGTCTACGACGTGGACGGACCCACCGGCCACGTCCGCCTCGTCGAGCGGAGTCGGTTTCCGTCCGCGGCGGGCGCCTCCGAGCCCGGCTCGCTCCACGCCCCCATGCCAGGGAGGATCCTCGACATCCTCGTCACCGAGGGAGAGGCGGTCATCGCAGGCCAGAGCCTGATGATCCTCGAGGCGATGAAGATGGAGCACACGTTGCGCGCCCCGGTGTCGGGAACCGTCGAGTCGGTGCTGGCAGCCGCCGGCGAGCAGGTCGAGGCAGACGCCTCGCTGATCGTGATACACGAGGAGGGCACATGAGCACAGTCGGGTTCCTCGGCATCGGAATCATGGGGAGCGGGATGTCGCGCAACCTGCTGGCGGCGGGGTTCGACGTGATGGTGTGGAACCGCACCGAGTCGAAGGCGGCAGCCATCGAAGGGGCGGTGGTGGCGGGATCGCCGCGGGAGGTGGCCGCCGCCTGCGACACGGTGCTCATCTGCGTCTCGGACAGCCCCGACGTGCAGGCGATCGTGGAGGGCGACGACGGGGTACTAGCCGGGCTCAGGCAGGGTGCACTGGTGGTCGACCACAGCACGATCAGCCCGACCGTGACGAGAGACCTGGCCGCAGCCGTTGGCGCGGTCGGCGCCGCCTGGGTCGATGCTCCCGTCTCGGGCGGATCGGAGGGGGCGGCGAACGGCACCCTGTCGATCATGGTGGGTGGCGCCGAGCCCGACGTCGCCCGCGCGATGCCCTTCCTCGAGGCGATGGGAAGCACGATCACCCATGTCGGTCCGGTCGGCTCCGGCCAACTGGTCAAGCTCGTCAACCAGATGCTCGTGGTCGTCAACCAGCTCGCCGTGTCCGAGGCCCTGCTGTTCGCCGAGGCGGCCGAACTCGACCTCGACGCCACCCTGCGCGCGGTGACGGGCGGAGCCGCCGGCTCCTGGATGCTGGCCAACCGGGGTCCGCAAATGGTCGAGCGCGACTGGCGGCCAGGGTTCACCATCGACCTGCAATTGAAAGACCTGCGGCTGGTGCTCGATGCCGCCGACGAGCTCGGCGTGCCGGCGCTCGGCACCTCCCTCGCCTTCCATCTCTACCGCACGCTGCAACAGCAAGGCCTCGGGTCGGACGGCAACCACGCCCTGGTGAAGGCGCTGGAGCAGATGACCGGGATCGAGGTGGGTGAGGCGAAGTGAGCCACCCGGGATGGGAAGGCGATCCGATCCTGGAGGACCTCGCGGCAGAGACCGAGTCGCTGCTGTCGTTGGTCGAGGGACTGGGGGCGGGGCCGGAGGGGATCGACCGCCCGACTCCTTCGGAGCCGTGGACCGTGCGTGACCAGCTGTCCCACCTGGCGGGGTTCGACGTGAAGGCGCGGGTGGCAGCCACCGACCCGGAGCGCTTCATGGCCGAGCTCTCCGCCGACTTCGCCGATGGCGGGGAGGCGCTGATGGAACGACAGTTCGAACAGGGCAGGGGGCTGTCGCCGGCCGGGGCGGTCGAGTGGGTGCGCGCCGAGCGGGCGGCCCTCATCGACGCCTTCCGGGAGTTGGATCCGGAGGAGCGGATTCCCTGGTACGGCCCGCCGATGAAGACCCGGTCCTCGGCGGTGGCCCGGTTGATGGAGACATGGGCGCATGGCGTCGATGTGGAGGACGGCCTCGGCGTGGATCGCCCGCCCACCGACCGGCTGTTCCATGTGGCCGAGTTGGGAGTGAAGACGTTCCGTTTCTCGTTCCAGAATCGTGGCCTGGAGGTGCCCGAGGCGAGGGTGCGCGTCGAGTTGGCGGGTCCTTCGGGGGCGGTGCGGACGTGGAACGCAGACAGCGCCGAGTCGGTGCGCGGTCCGGTCGAGGACTTCTGCCTGGTCGTCGCCCAACGCCGTCACGTCGACGACACCGCGCTGGAGATCGACGGGGCCGTCGCCGCGGCCTGGATGACCCACGCCCAAGTCTTCGCCGGCCCCCCCGGCCCCGGCCGCCCCCCGCGTACCCAGGGTTAGTCGGTACGTATACGTACCAATCAGCCCGCGGTTCGACGCCGGACGGCCAGCAGCCGCCGGATCGTCTCGACGACCATCTGCGGGTTCTCCGTCACATCGGCCCAGGTGAACCGGACGACCCGCCAGCCGTGCACCGTCGCTTCACGATCGCGCTGTCGGTCGGCTTCGAATGCCTGCAGTTGGCCGTGATACCTGCGCGAGTCCCACTCGAGTGCGAGGCGGTGCTCTGGATAGGCATCGTCGAACCGGCGATTCGGGGCCCACGGGATCGGAAACTCGGGGAGAGGCGCCGGTAGCCCGCTGTGATCGACGAGCTCCCGCGCCCGGCGTTCCAATTCGGATTGGGGGTGGGCGGCACCGACCCTCGGCTCCAGCACCTTGCGCATGGCTGTCGTCCCAGGCTTGCCCCGCCGAGCCACCGAGGTGGCGATCTGATCGAGCGTCGGCAGGTCGAGGAGTCGCCTCGCAACGAGATCATCGACGATCGCGCCGATGTGGCCAGGCGTTCTCCCCGCGGCCAGATCCACCACGGTCCGCTCCGGAGTCGTCACGCGCAGCCCGTCGAGTTCCGTCACGTGGGCATCGTCGAGATCGTGGGCACGGCGGGCGACCACTCCCGGGAAGTCATGGGTCGTCCGGGAGTGAACCGTCACCACCACCTGCCCTTTGGGAAGGCGGGTGAATCCGTGTAGCTCTGCTGCCGCCTCGTGCGAGATGACCGCTCGCTCCAGCACGGTCACCGCCGCGATGAGACGATCCCTTCCATCCCTCGCCGGCATCAGCCGGTACGCGCCACGGCCGATGCCAACCCATCCGCGTCGACGGACTCGTCCCTTGACCTCGTTGGGGCTGAAGCCCCATTCCTGCAGCATCGGAGCCGTTACTACGCCGCCATGCCGCGCCGCCCACTCGACCGCGGTTCGATCCTTTTCCTGCATCTGGCCACCATGACGAGCCCCAGTGACACAATTGACCGCACCGAACCGCGGGCTGTTGGGTACGTATACGTACCCAACAACCCTGGGTTCGCCGTCAGAGGCTGCCGATGTCTTGGACGGTGAGGTCGTGCCAGCCGGCGAGGACGTGCTGGATGAGCGCCTCGTAGAGGTGGGGCTCGGTCAGGAACGAGTCGTGGCCCTTGTCCGAGTGCAGCGTGAACCGGCGGGTCGGCACCCCGGCGGCCACCAGCGTCGTGTACATCTCCGTTTGCTCCTCGGGGTAGAAGCACACGTCCGAGTCGACGGTGAAGACCTGCCAGCGCTGGTGGCCGCAGCGCGTCAGGAGGTCGGTGAGCGATGAGCCCCCCACCTCCCGCACCAGGTCGAACTGCTGCCAGATCCGCATCACGATGACGTAGGTGTTGGCGTCGAAGCGCTGCACGAACTTCTCCGAGTGATGCAGCATGTAGGACTCGAGCGGGCTCACGATCTGATATCCACCCAGGTCGACGTTCTGCACCACCTGGCGCCGCGCCCGCTCCGACAACGCCCCCAGCGAGACGAACATCTTGTGACCGATCGTGCGGGCGATCGACAATCCGACGTTGGGCGGATCGCCGTCGTAGTAGTCACCCCCCCGGAAATTGGGATCGCGCACGATCGCCATCAATTGCTCGAAGTTGAGCAGGGCGTGCAGCGTCGTCGTCCGCAGGCCGGAGGCGATGGGGATCACCACGTCGACCCGGTCGGGGTAGCGCGTGGCGAGCACCGCCGCCATCATCCCGCCCACCGATCCGCCGATGGCGGCGTGCACCTTCCCGATCCCCAACTCGTCCAGCAGCTTCACCTGCGAGTCGACGATGTCGGTGAGCGTGACATGCGGAAACGACGACCCGTACCTGCGGCCGGTGGCGGGATCGACGGAGGAGGGACCGGTCGATCCATAGCAGCCGCCGAGGTAGTTGACGCAGAGGACGGCGTAGCGGTCTGTGTCCATTGCCCGTCCTGGGCCGATGAATCCGTCCCACCAGCCGCGGTGGACCTCTTCCGTCCAGCGGCCTTCCACGCCGTCGACATGACGATTGATCCCGGCGGCATGCTGGCTGCCGGTGATGGCGTGGAACACGAGGATCACGTTGTCGGCCGCCTCGTTGACCTCGCCGTACAGTTCGTAGGCGAGGGTCACCTCTGCGATCGTGTCTCCACCCTGGGTGGTGAACGGTTCCCGCAGCGTGTGGAAGCGAGTCGAGACCTCGCCGACGGATCGGCCACCCTCTGTCACGTTGCTCAGCATCCGGAAACCTCAACTCCTTCGGCGCTCCGGGCCTCAGGCGGGTCTCCGCCATCGGTCTCATCGATCAGGCATTGGCACCGTTTCGCGGTTGCCGCGGCATCGTCGGGCCTGTCCCTCCGCCGCTCTGGATGAGCGCCCGGCGAGTGTGACATCCATGCCCGGGGCGGTCAACCGGGAGTCTTCTCGCAGCCGGTTCGCGCGCCCAGCCACTCCAGCAGGGCGGCGTTCAGTGCCGCCGGCTCCGTGTAGTGGATGGAATGCGACGCGCCGGCGATCTGGACCACCGTCGCGTCAGGGAGCAGGGCGGCGAGTGCCCTGCCCGCCTTGGCCGGCGTCATCTTGTCGCGTTCGCCCACCACCACCAACGCCGGCGCCTCGATCCCCGCCACTACCGCACTGTCCCACTCGGCGCAGGCCTGGAGGTCGGTGGCGAGCACGCCGGCGTTCCGCTCGAGCAGCCGGCGCGTGCCGGCCGCCGTCCACACTCCGGGATCCGGATGAGGGCCGAAACGGGACCTGCCGGTGTGGCTCCACCCGACGATGAGGTCGGCAGCGAGAGGGTCCTCGCGCCGCGCGGCGTCCAGCAGGTCGGGATGCACCGACATCCGGTCTGCCGGAGCGACCAGGACGACGCCGCGCACCAGGCGCGGGTGGGCGGCGGCTGTCTGGGCCGCGACGAGCGACCCCATCGAATGTCCCACGACGGTGACCGCGGGAGCGCCGAGCGCTTCGACGAGCTCGGCCACCCAATCCGCCATCGCGACCACGGTTGTGAGGGCGGGACCCTCGCTCTTGCCGTGCCCGGGGAGGTCTACCGCCAGCACCGGGTGACCGGCGGCGGCGAGGTGGCGCGTCTGGTAGCGCCACACCGAGTGATCGGCTGGAGCGCCGTGGATCAACACCACCACACCGCCCGCGGGTTCGAGGTCGACTCCGCCGGTGTGGGCGAACACCCGCCGGCCTTGCACCGTCACGTCCATCGGTTCAGCCCCGCTCCGCCGCCCGCAGTGCCGCCGCCAGGTCATCGATCAGGTCGTCGGGGTCCTCCAGCCCGACGGACAGCCGGATCAGCTCCTCGCCGACGCCCGCCGCCGCGAGCTGCTCGAGGGTCATCTGCTGATGGGTGGTCGAGGCCGGGTGGATCACGAGTGATCGGAGATCGCCGACGTTGGCGAGGTGGCTGAAGATCTGGACCTCCTCGATGAACCTCGCTCCTGCCTGGCGCCCGCCCTCGATACCGAACGAGAGGATGGCACCCGCCCCGCGCGGGAGCAGCCGCCGGGCGAGGTCGTGATCGGGATGCGACTCCAACCCCGGATACGCAACCCAGCGCACTCGGTCGTGGCCCGCCAGGAACTCGGCCACCTGGGAGGCGTTCTCCACGTGGCGGGCCATGCGCACGGGCAGGGTCTCACAGCCTTGGATGAGGTGGAAGGCAGTGTCGGGGCTCATCGAAGCGCCGAAGTCGCGCAGTCCCTCGGCCCGCGCCCTGGCGGCGAAGGCAGCGGGTCCGAACTCGTCAGCGAAGTCGATCCCGTGATAGCCGTCGTAGGGCTCGGTCAACGTCGGAAAACGATCGGTCGATTCCCAGTCGAAGGTGCCGCCGTCCACCAACACCCCGCCCACCACGATCCCGTGACCGCCGAGGAACTTCGTCGCCGAGTGGTAGACGAGGTCGGCTCCCCACTCGATCGGCCGGCACAGGTAGGGGGAGGCGAAGGTGTTGTCGATGAGCAGCGGGACACCGGCCTCGTGGGCGATCCCGGCGACAGCGGGGAGATCGAGCACCGTCATCACCGGATTGCCGATCGTCTCACCGATCACAAGACGCGTGTCGGCGGTGATGGCAGCCCGCAGGCCGTCGTGATCGCGCGGGTCGACGAAGGTCGTGGCGATGCCGAAGCGCGGCAGCGTGTTCACCAGCAGGTTGACGGTGCCGCCGTAGACGGCCGCCGAGCACACGATGTGCGCCCCCTGGCCCATCAGCGTGGTGATGGCGATGTGGAGCGCCGCCTGTCCCGAGGCGGTGGCCACCGCCGCCACCCCTCCTTCCATCGCCGCCACCCGCTGCTCGAACACCGAGACGGTCGGGTTGGAGATCCTGCTGTAGATGTGCCCGGGGATCTCCAGGTTGAACAGCGAGGCCGCGTGGGCGGTGTCCTCGAACACGAACGACGTCGAGTGGTAGATCGGCGTCGCCCGCGCGCCGGTCGTGGGATCGGGACGGGCACCAGCGTGCACCGCGAGCGTGTCGAAGCCGGTGGTGTCGGGATCTGCCATACCGCCACGTTATCCGACCCGGCCGACAGGACCGGAGTGGTCAGACGGGCTCGACGACGGGTGTCCGCTCCCGCACGAACATGCCGACCACCATCGCCAGCAGCAGCGCGGCTCCGCCCGCCCCCGCCCACGGCAGCCAGCCCGTAGCCGCCGGGGGTGCCGTCGCCGGACCGTTCTCGAACACGTCCGCCACCGCCGCGATCACCGACAGGTCGGGCAGATCGGACGTCACGATGGTCACCTCGATCGTCGAACTTTCGTTGGCCCCGCTGGAGTCGACGGCCATGGCGGTGATCTGGTGCGGCACCGGCGTCGACTGGAACTGGACGGTGATTCTTCGACATCTCGACCACTGGTCGGTCTTCGGGTCGGCTTAGGGGTCAGCCCACCTTCGCCAGCTCGACCGGGATACCGTTCAGGACCGCATTGCCGGACAGCGGATCGAGCGGCAGCGCGTCTGTGAGCAGGTTCGTGTTCACACCCGGACGCTGCGAAGCCACCGACAGCTGCGCTCCGGCAGCGTCGTGACCCCAGCCGTACGGAAGGCTGACCACCCCGGGCATCACCACGTCCGTCACCTCGACGGTCGCCCGCACCGTGCCCACCCGGGACCGCACCTCGATCGCGTCACCGTCGCCGACACCGACCAGGCCGGCGTCGTCGGGATGGATGTGCAGGGTGCAGCGATGGCGGCCCCGCACCAGCACCTCGACGTTGTGCAGCCATGAGTTGTTGGAGCGCAGTTCCCGGCGCCCGATGAGCACGGTCTGGCGCTGTCCCCCTTGCGCCACCGCCGCCTGCAGGCGAGGAAGGTCTGCCAGGAACGGCGCCGGAGCCAGCTCCACCTGGCCCGTGGGGGTCGTCAGCACATCGACGATGCGGGGTTGCAGCGGGCCGAAGTCGACGCCGTGGGGCTCGGAGGCCAAACGCTCCAACGTCATGCCGGCCGAGTCGGCACCGAACCCGTCACCCGCCCAGCCGGTGCGAATCATCAAGTCGAGGAACCGCTCCGGGACCGGCCAGCGTGACAGTTCCTGCACGATCTCGTCGGCATCACGACCGTGGATGGGCGAATCGGGGTCGGCCACCGCCGACTGCACCTGCCCGACGAGCGCCGCCTCGGCCAGCTTGTCAGGGTCGGTGTCGCTGCCGAACCCGGCGGCGATGCCGGTGAGCGCCACGATCGCTTCGAACTCCGACAGGCCGTCGTGGCGGAACACCGCCGGCGAGTACATGGCGTAGTTGCGGACCGACAGCGGTGTGAAGTTGAGGTCGTAGTGGGACTTCTCCAGCGCCGACCGCCCAGGCAGGATCACGTCGGCGTGGCGGGTGGTCTCGTTGAGGTAGATGTCGATCGACACCATCAACTCCAACGAGTCGAGGGCCGCCTCCAGTCGGGCGGCGTCGGGGGTGGTGAGGGCCGGATTGCCGGCGATGGTGAACAGTGCCCGCACCCGACCCGGACCCGGCGTAAGGATCTCGTCGGCCAGCGTCGCCACGGGCAGCTCGCCGAGAGTCTCCGGGAGTTCCCTGACACGGCTGCGGAACCGGCCCTGTCGGAACGGTCGCGCCCGACGCCGCCGCGGCTGATGGAGGG
>CAZCRP010000121.1:0-8397 GCA_964501055.1 uncultured Acidimicrobiaceae bacterium | reverse complement strand
GGGTGGTCCAGGTCCCCAGCAGTGAGGTCGTCACCGATGACGTCGTCGAGTTGCGCGCCGGTGATCAACTGGTCGTGGACGGCGAGCTCATCGAAGGCGACGGGCTGGAGATCGACGAGTCCCTGCTGACGGGCGAATCGGACCCCGTGCCGAAACAGCCCGGTGACGAGTGCCTGTCGGGGAGCCACGTCGCCGCCGGCCGGGGGAGCTATCGGGCGACCAAGGTGGGAGGCGACTCGTACGCCGCCCGTCTCGTGTCCGAGGCGAAGAAGTTCACGCTGGCCCGTTCCGAGCTGCGGGAGGGCATCGACCGCTTCCTCCGCCTGGTCAGCTGGGCGGTGGTCCCGATGATGGCGCTGCTCGTGTGGAGCGCCCTCCAAAACGACGGGTCGTTCTTCGAGGGCCTGGGAGGAGCGGTGGCCGCCGGCATCGCCATGGTTCCCCAAGGCCTCGTCTTGTTGACATCGATCGCGTTCGCGGTCGGTGTCATCCGGCTCGGCGAGAAGAACGTGCTCGTCCAGGAACTGGCCGCGGTGGAAGGCCTGGCACGAGTCGACACCGTCTGCTTCGACAAGACCGGCACCCTGACCGAGGGCCGGCTGGCGGTCGAGAAGACCATCGTGCTGGCCGAGCATGATCCGGGACCGGCGCTGGCGGCCCTGGCAGCAGCCGAGTCCCACCCGAACGCCACGCTGGCCGCCCTCGCCACCGAGTTCGGGGATCCGCCCGCCTGGACCGTCGTGCGGACCGTTCCCTTCTCGTCATCCCGCAAGTGGAGCGGGGCCAGCTTCGCCGACGGCTCGACCTGGGTGATCGGCGCCCCCGACGTCATCGTGCGCGACGACCCGAAGGCGATGGAGGCGGCCGACCAGGCGTCCGCCCGTGGCGGTCGGGTGCTGGCGGTCGCTGCCTGCCAGACCCCGCTCGACGGCCCGTCGCTCCCATCGGACCTGACCACGGCCGCGATCATCGTGCTGTCCGACCGGGTGCGGGTGGATGCCGCCGAGACGCTTGGCTTCTTCGCAGAACAAGGCGTTCACATCAAAGTGATCTCGGGCGATCACCCCGACACGGTGGGGGCGATCGCGCGGCAGGTCGGCATCGAGGGGGATGTCGTCGATGCCCGCAGCTTGCCCGATGACGAGGTGGCGCTGGCGGGGATCGTCGAACGGGCCGCAGTCTTCGGGCGGGTGTCGCCCACCCAGAAGCGGGCGCTGGTTCGTGCCATGCAGGCCAACGGGCATGTGGTCGCCATGGCCGGCGACGGCGTGAACGACGTGCTCGCGCTCAAGGACTCCGACATCGGGGTGGCGATCGGCGACGCCGTTCCCGCTTCGCGAGCGGTGTCACAGCTCGTGCTGGTCGACGGCGACTTCGCCACGCTGCCGGTGATCGTGGCGGAGGGTCGGCGGGTCACCTCCAACATCGAGCGGGTGGCCAACCTATTCATCACGTCGACGATGTATGCGCTCGGGCTGTCGGTGGCGATCGTCGTGTCCGGCCTGCCGTTCCCGTTCCTGCCCCGCCACCTGACCCTGGTGGGGAGTCTCACCGTCGGCATCCCGGCGTTCTTCCTCGCCCTGGCGCCGTCGCGCCGCCGCGCCCGGCCTGGCTTTGCTTCGCGCGTGCTCAAGTTCGCGATCCCCACCGGGCTCCTGACGACCCTCGCCACTTTCGCCGGCTACTGGCTGGCGGACCGCGAAGGGGCCACCGTGGAGGAGTCACGCACGACGGCCACGTTGGTGCTCGGCGCCATCGGTCTGTTCGTGCTCGCCACCGTCAGCCGTCCACTCGTCGCCTGGAAGAAGGGGCTCCTCGCCGCCATGGGAGGGCTGCTGGTGCTGGCGATGGTCAGCCGGACGTCGCGGGAGTTCTTCGAACTGAATCCGCCGCCATTGGTCGTGCTGCTGGCTGCCGTTGGGATCGCGGCCATCACCGGAGCGGTCATGCTGCTGTCGTTGCAGGCGGTCGGCTGGGCGAGGGCTGTCCCCGAGCTCCTCAAGGAGCACTCGCCGGGCGACCCCGACAGCTGGCGCCAGCTCTCGGACCAGCTGGTGGAGGTGTCTGGCTGGAATCGCTCGTTCCCCACGACCACCGAGATGCAGCCGGTCGTGAAGAACCCAACGGCGGAAGACCCGGACCCCGATTAGGTCAGACTGCCGCGCCGTGGAACCGCCGCCCGCCCGCCCGGGTGGTGTCCAGTACGCTCGGAACAGGATGCGAACGCGGCTGCCTGACGGGTGGGATGTCGAAGGGCCGGTACGGGCGGAGGTCTTCCTCGTCTGGCTCAACGGCGATCGGATCGAAATCACCGGCCCCGACGGTCCCGTGCCGTGGATGCTGCAGATCGCCGACACAGAAGACCCGGTGGAGGCCGTCACCCGGATCGTCGGCGGGCTCGTCGGCCCTCCCAAGCTGGTTCACTCCACGTCATGGCGGCGCGACGGACCGGCTGTGATCCTGAGTTTCGTCGCAGTGATCAGAGGCGAGCAGCGCGCAACCATGTCGAGTCGGCCCATCGGCCGGTCGGAACTGGCGCGGTCCGGCGCCACCCGACCGCCCGCCTCGATCGAGACCGAACAGGTGCTCGAACACGGGCTGCGTCATCTCGCCTGGCTGGCGGAGGACGATCCGGTCGTCGCAGCCGAGCTCACCGACGCCTGGCGAACAGCCCTCGCTGCCTACGTTCCCGAACCTTTCCGCCACCTCGGATGATCCGCTCGAAAGGACCCACATGACCGACCCGACGATGCGACTCCGCTGTGCATGCGGATGGGAGGCGTCCGGCACCGAGGACGAGGTCGTTGCTGCCGCGATCGACCATGGCGGGCGCGTCCACAACATGGAGCCCACCCGCGACGAGGTGCTCGCGATGGTCGTCGTCGAGCCGCCGACCGATTGATCGATCGGCTCAGCGTTCCTCGATGAACTGGATCATCCGGTCCCAGGCGTCGGTCGACTCTTCGGTGAAGTCGGACTGCGACCGATCGAAGAACGAGTGAGGGGCGTCGGGGTAGGTGACGACATCGTGGTCGACGCCGGCCGCGTCGAGGGCGCGGAGGAAGCGCTCGATGTTGTCAGACGGGATCCCGGGGTCGTCGCCGCCGAACAAGGCGAGCACCCTGGCCTCGATGAGGTCACATCGATCCCAGATGGGGCCGTCTCCCGCCGGGCGGTCCGCCTCCGGCTTGCCGTAGAAGCCGATCACGCCAGTCAGACCGTGGCCGTGAGTGGCCGCTCCCCAGGCGATGTTGCCGCCGAAACAGAAGCCCACCACATAGATCTCGGCGTCGGGATCCTCGGCGCGGAGCGAGGCGACGGCGGCGGCGATGTCCGCGTTGAGACCGGCCGAAGTGGTCTGCGCGATGTGGTCCATGAAGGGGAAGTCGGCAGCCCGGTCCTCCACTCCGGCAGTGCGGCCGAAGTAGTCGATCGCCGTCGAGGGGTAACCGTGGGCGGCGAACTGACAGGCGAGGTCTTCGTAGAACCCGAAGAGGCCGCGCACATCGGGAAGCACGAGGACCGACTTGTCGCCACCGCCGGAGAGGGGCCGCGCGGCGAAAGCGTTGAACCGATTGCCATCGGCTGCCTCCAGGATCAGCCGGTCGCTGGTAGTCGGATGTGGGCCGGGGGGAAGCGCCGGTAGCCGGGCGTCGTGATCTACACACATGACACGATCATGCCACGGTTCTGGACGGCAGGCAGGTGCGCTTCCGCGCCGTTCGTGGGCGAAAGGGCGCCGACGAGCTCGTCTATTGGGACCCCGACTCCGACCTGCGCTGTGACCGGAAGCCCCGTTCTGCTCTGCGCAGCGCGTCGAAAATGACGCGCTGCCCCGCTAAGAATCGGGGTCGTCGGCGGCGGGGAGTTGGAGTTGGAAGAGGCTCCAGCCGTTGCGGTGGTCGTAGGTGACGTCGCCGCCCATGAGGCGGGCCAGCCGCCGGGAGACGGACAGGCCGAGGCCGACGGAGCCTGCCAGGCCGGCGTGGTCGTGGGCCCGCTCGTACGGCGCGAAGATCTTCTCACGCAGGTCCGACGGAATGCCGGGGCCATCGTCCGCCACCTCGACCACCGCCATCGCGCCGAGGCGGCGGGTGCGGATCGTCACCTGCCGCCCCCCGTACCTGACGGCGTTCACCATGATGTTGCGGAGCACCTGCCGCAGCCGGAGTGGATCGGCGCGCACGGCGATGGGCTCGACCTCGATGCGGAGTGAGTGATCGGACCACCGAATCCGATCCACTGTCTCGTTCGTCACCTGCGCCAGGTCCACCGGGCGAGCAGCGATCGTGAGCTGATCGATGTCCGACCGCGCCGCCACCAACAGATCTTCGACGATGTCGCTCACGTCCGTGGCCTCCGACGCGATTGCCTCGATCATCTCGCGTCGCTCGTCGTCGGTTAGGTCCTGGCGCGGCTCGCGCAGGATCTCGGCGAACCCCCGCACTGCGGTGAGCGGCGTACGGAGTTCGTGGCTGACCGAGGCGATGAACTCGTCCTTCGAGCGGATCACGTCCTCCTGGCGGGATTCGACTTGCTTCTGCTCGGTGATGTCGCGTGACACGGTCGACAGGTACGCGATTTCGCCCCGCTCGTCGAAGTGCGCCAGCACCACCTGCGAGGTGGGGATGACACGCCCGTCCCGGGTGAGGATCTCGGTCTCGCCGTGCCACACGCCGTCGATGTGGAGCATGGGCACGACCTGTTCCATCAGGTGTTGCGCCGTCTCCGGGGGGTGGAGATCGCCCACGAGGAGGCCGGTGACGTCCTCTTCCAGGGACAGTCCGATCATGCGGCGCCCCGCCGGGTTGATGTAGAGCACGTGGCCCCGCGGGTCGGAGAATCCGGCGAAGTCGGTGGTGTGCTCGAGGATCCCAGCCAACCGGTCCCGCTCCTGTGCAGCCAGCTTGGCGGCGATGGCCTGTCCGAGTTGGCCGACGACCGCGCCGATGGTGGTGCTGTGGTACGCCGACGGGTCGATGCTCGACCCTCCCAAGAAGACGAGTACCGCCACCACATCGGCACCGGCCACGACCGGGACGCCGAGCGCTACTTCGAGGCCGGCGGCGACGGCGGGACCGTCGTCGACGAACCGTTCGTCCTCGCGGGTGGAAGTCACCTCGATCGGCTTGCGACTCGCGAAGACAGCGCCGACGAGCCCGGCGCCGGCCGGGAGCATCGTCGATGTCTCGCGGGTCCAGGCTGCGTGACGGGGATGGGCAACCCAGGTGTGGATGCGCTCGACGTTGGGACCGGCCGGCACCCACAACTCGCCCACGGACCACCGGCCCGCCGCGCACAGCTTGGACACGACCGAACGCATCGCGTCCTCCGAAGTCACCGATCCGGCGATGGCGAGCGACAGATCCAGCAGAAGGTCGCGTTCGGCCTCCAGCGCCTTGCGACTCGTGATGTCGTGGATCTGGCCGATCGTGAAACAGGGTGTGCCGTCGTCGTCACGTATGACCGAGAGCACGAAGTCGGCCCACAGCACCAGTCCGTCCTTGCGGATGTAGCGCCGTTCCTGGTGGAACCGGTCGCTTCCCCCAGCCACCACGGCCTGGGCCGGCGGACCGCTCGCGGCGAGATCATCGGGATGCACCACGTCGTCGATCGACATGGTCAACAGTTCCTCTTCCGAGTAGCCGACGAACTCGCAGAAGGACCGGTTGACGGCGACGAACCGAAGCGATCCCATCTCGGTCAGCGCCATGCCGACCGGGGCGCCGTCGAGGATGTTCTCCTGCCGGCGGCGGGCGGCCTCCAGCTCCGAGCGAATCCGGTCCCGCTCGGCCGTCTGGACAGAGGTCTTCCAGATCATCCACGCGATCAAAGGGCCGAAGATGAACACGAACGACGACACGATCAACATCGATCGGGAGAAGGTCCATTCGATCGTGGGCGGCCAGGCGAACACCGCGAAGGTCGCCGCGCTGGAACAGAGCATCGCGGTGAGCATCAGCGCGAGGGCGGCCCGCCCCGAGGTGAGAAGAATCGGGGCCGCGACGAGGTAGACGAGCGGAGCGATGATCGTCGCCGCCGGTGGCCGGACGATGGCGATCGCCAACGACACGGTCACGATGTCGGTGAGCAGGGTCGCGGCGAGCGCTCGCGGACTGCGCATGTGATAGAGGGCGTGGCCGACTGCGAAGAGGGCCAGGCCGGCGACCACCCATCCCTCGGCCCACTCCCAGGCGACCGAGAACGTCGCGAAGGCCACCACCGCCGCGGAAGCCGCAAACAGCCGGACGCGCTGGAAGTTGAAAGGTCCGAGCGTCAACGGCGACGGGGACGCACTGAACAGCGCCGTGGCTCGCGAAGTTCCTGACGTGGCCATACACGCTTCTATCGACACGCCGGCCACTCACCCTTGAGAACGTCCGCGTCCGACATGCAGCGCTCGCGGCGCGCATATCGTGGGCTCGACATGCTCGCTCGCAAGACTTGGCATCTTCTGGCCGCCGCCCTGGTGGTGTTCGCGGTGTGGCTCGCCTTCCAGCCGCAGGCGATCGTCTATTCCGAACGGGAGCTCGACGGGGTCCTGGTCCAGTCGCGGGTCGACTGCGGCGTGGGACTGCAGATGGTGTTCCTCGGTCGTTTCGACCCGAGCGTGCCTGGACCCAGCACCCAACAGGAGTGCTTGCGTTACGGCCGGACCAGGGTGGCGGAGGTGTTCGGGCTGATCATCATCGCCGGGACGATGGTGTGGGTTGGTTTCCGGTACGGCAAGGAACCGCCCCGGCCGATCCGCACCGAGCTGCCGGATCTGCCCCGCGGAGAACGGAGTGTGGAGGGCAGGCGACGGCGCACGTCGCAGCCATGATCAGATCCTGAGTTCCTTGCGCCCGGAACTCGGCTGCACCCGGCGCCCAGCCGAACCGCCGAAGGTGTCTCGCCACACGGTGGTGGGCAGCAACGCCAGCCCGGCAATGAGGATGATGACGGCGCCACCCCGGGCCATCTCGACGAATCGGCCGGTGGCCTCGGCGACCGCCGTCCCGACGAGAGCGCCGAGGGGCAGCGTCGTCCAGCCGATCGCCCTCGCTGCGGCGATCACCCTGCCCCGCAGGATCGCAGGCGTGTAGATCTGGCGGATCGTCACCACCGGCACGTTGATCATCATCAGCATCACGAAGGCGATGAAAAGGTACAGCATCCCCAGCACCGAGAAGGGAGTGCTGACAAAGACGATCCACGCGATCGGAAAGCCGATCATCCCCAGCACCATCGTCTTGCCGAGTCCGATGAAGTGTGAGACCCGCGGCGCGGCGAGGGAGCCCGCGATCGCGCCCAGTCCGAACACCGAGTAGAGCAGTCCGAGCTGCCAGTCCTCATCGGCCCCGACGAGCTCGGGGCGCATCGCGATGAGGACCAGCGTGGCCTCGATGAATCCGACCACCAGGTTCGAGGTGGCGAGGGCGATGGTGGTGGCGCGGAGGCGGACCTCGTTCCACACGTAGCGCAACCCGGTCACCAGATCCGAACGGAACGTGTTGGTGGACGGAAGCCGCTCCGTGTCGATCGGACCGATCATCATCAACGTCACCGCCGAGACGAGGAAGGTGAGGGCGTCGATGACGAACACGAGGGTGAAGCTCGACGTGGCGGCCACCAGCAATCCGGCGAGTGCCGGCCCGGTGATGTTGCCCAAGTTGATGACCGCCGAGATCCGGCCGTTCGCCCTGGCGAGCAGCTTGTGCTCGACGATGTCGGGGATGATGGTCATGAGCGAGGTCTCGAACAGGTTGGTGAGCCCACCCACGAAGAAGGCGACGGCGAAGACCACCAGCACCTGGCCGGTGCGATCGGCGGTGATGTCGCCGCGAGCGACTACCGCCAGCGCCAGGAACAGGAGGGCCCGCAGGATGTCGGCGGCGATCATCAGCCAGCGCACCCGCAGCCGATCGATGAACACACCGCCCACCAGTCCGATGATCAGGACCGGGGCGTTCTCGAGGGCGTAGGCGATGCCGAGTTGGAGGCTGGTGCCCTGCAGCGAGGCGATGAAGAGGGGGATCGAGATGTAGGCCATGCGGTCCCCGACCTGGGAGACCATCTGACCGATCCACAGGATGGTAAAGCGTCGACCAAGGGCGGTGTTGTCTGCCACATGGCGTCCCCGCCAGCCGATCCGCAGGTCCTGCACGGCGAGTGAGGATAGGAGCCGTTCTCCGTCCCCGGTGCCATTGGGTGGCGATGACGTCCGCGCTAGTCATCCTGATCTTCCATGTGATTGCGGGGAGATAACAGACTGCGCGTCGGACTTGGCTTCGTGGGCTCGGTCGTCTTGCAGCGTGAGCTGGTGCAGAGTGCCGGATAGCGCGTTGGGGGTTGGCCGATTTCGGAGTTGGCGCACGCGTGTTATGCGCTGTGACTATTTAGGCGTTCGGTCGACGG